>JANJTN010000051.1 GCA_024711065.1 bacterium | reverse complement strand
TCTCCCTGATGTGCGTCCATGGTCTTCTCATTTACGATCTCCGGGCCCCGTTACTGCTGCCGCTGTAACAGATTGGCATCTTCCATGTTGATCGCTGCGGCGGGGATCCGCGGCACGTCTTCGCGATAGCCCATGCCTCCGGTGTGGGGCGTTTGCATACCGAACGGTCCAACACTGCGTACGAGAGAGGCCACCGCGCCATGCCGAGCGGCAGCCGAAGGTCCATCGTAGCGATACCGTACCGTTTCCCCATAGGTCGTGAACGGCACGTTCCAGACCACGATCTTTCCCTCTGCCTGATCGGCGATCGAGTCGAGGTGCTCAAAGGAACGCACCACCAGGACCTCCGCGCGAAGGGGGCCGCCGTCGGTGCCAACGCTTCCGCCGAGACCCAGCATCGGTAGCAGATGCATGGGCTTGGTCAGCATTCGGAGCGACTCCTTGCCGCGTACCCAGGTGGGCACGCTTACGGGCTGTGTACGAACACTCCAGCCATCCTGCCGCATTCTGGCTATGATCCAGTCGATCCCTTCCTCCAGTACCGGCGTGCCGCTGAGGCGCCGCGGATACTGGTCGCAGAACTCAGCCACACGGTCCCACAGCGAGCTGTCGCGGTGGGTTACGGCGTACAGCCGGTCGGCATCGGCCTCCGGTTCAAAGGGGTGCGCCGTCAGTGGAACGGCTGCTGCCAGAAGGCACGTAAGAAGGATCGGGCGAATCATGCGGCATTCCTCAGGAAGTACGACCAAGGGGGAATGACCTCTGCTCGTGCGAAGGTCGGTATCTTTGCGGTCAACGGCACAGAAGAGATGTTATGAGCGTGAAGATCATTGCGTTGGAACCTGGCGACACTACACGGTTCATCAAGTCTCAGTGGACATTTTACCACGGAGACCCGAACTGGGTGCCGCCGCTGATCATGGACCGGAAGAAGCTGTTGAACGTGAAGAAGAATCCGTTCTACAAGCACGCCGAACTGCAGCTCTTCGTGGCTGAACGCAACGGAACCATCGTTGGCAGGATCGCGGCGATCGTGAACCACAATCACAACGCGCAGCACCACGACAAGGTCGGCTTCTTCGGCTTCTTCGAATGCGAGCATGATCAGCAGACCGCGTCGGCTCTCTTCGACGCTGCAGCAACGTGGCTGCGGGCGCGTGGTATGTCCGACATGCGTGGACCGGTGAATCCATCGATGAATGACGAGTGCGGACTCCTGGTTGACGGTTTCGACGGCCCCCCGGTTGTGTTGATGACCTACAACCCACCGTACTACGCGCACCTGATCGAGGGCGCCGGCCTGACCAAGGTCAAGGACCTGCACGCCTACCTGATCCGTCAGGAGACCTTCCGATCCGAAAAGCTGCTGCGGTTGGCCGAGCTGATCAAGCAGCGCAACGGCATCACCTTCCGATCCATCAACCTCAAGGACAAGGTTCAGTTCCGAGCGGACGTCGACATGATCAAGCAGATCTACAACGACGGCTGGGAAGACAATTGGGGCTTCGTGAAGATGACCGATGAAGAATTTGAATTCATGGCCGCCGACCTCAAGCAGATCGCCGATCCGGAATACGTCTTTTTCGCCGAGATCAAGGGTAAGGTGGCCGGCTTTATTCTCTGTCTCCCGGACATCAACCGGTCGCTGATCCACAACAAGCGCGGCGGGATCCTTGGCGGCATCTATCATCTGCTGACGAAAGCCAAGCGGATCGACCTGCTGCGCATCGTGATCCTCGGCGTGCTTCCGGAATACCGACGCCTCGGCATCGATGCGGCCATGTATCACGAGATCGGACGTCGCGGCGAGCTCAAGGGCATCCGCGCCGGCGAAGCCAGCTGGATCCTCGAAGACAACGAGATGATGATCCGCGGCCTCACTCAGGTGATGCACAGCGAACGATATCGAACGTACCGGATGTATCAGAAACCCCTTTAACATGTCCCCGAGCCCCCAAACCCAACGCCCTCCGTTTGGTTACTGGCATTCCCGCACACCTTCATTAGCTCACGAACAGATTAGCACACTAGCAGAATATCAGACTAGCAGATCACCATGGGTAGAGCATTCGAATTCAGGCGGGCGCGCAAAGAGAAGCGCTGGGCCAACATGTCCAAGACCTTTACCAAGCTGGGTAAAGAGATCTCTGTAGCCGTCAAGACCGGCGGTGCGGATCCGGAAACCAACCCGCGCCTGCGGGTGGTGATCCAGAACGCCAAGACGGCGAACATGCCGAAGGACAACATCGAGAACGCGATCAAGAAGGCTTCAAGCAAGGATGCAGCAAACCTTGAGGAAGTGAATTTCGAGGGCTATGGCCCGAACGGGGTGGCGATCTGGGTGGAGACCACCACAGACAACAACACCCGAACGGTTGCGAATGTGCGGTCGTACTTCAACAAAGCCGGGGGGCAGTTGGGTACGACCGGATCATTGGAGTTCATCTTCGAACGCAAAGGCGTGTTCACGATCCCTCTGGAAGGCGTGGATCGGGACGAGCTGGAGATGACCCTGATCGAGAGCGGCGCAGACGACATTCAGGAACAGGACGGCGAATTGATGGTCTATACCTCGTTTGCCGACTTCATCCCGATGCAGCGTGCGCTGGAAGGGGCTGGTGTGAACGTGACCACGGCCGAGCTTCGACGCATTCCGAACTCCACCGTGAATGTGACCGACGAACAAGCCGAAGAGATCATCAAACTCATCGAGCGGATCGAGGAAGATGACGACGTGCAGAATGTATTCCACAACATGAACGAAGACTGATCCTATGTGCGGTATCGTTGGCGTCTTCAACCACCCTCAGGCAGCGGTCCTGTCGTACTATGCCCTCCACGCCCTGCAACACCGTGGGCAAGAGGCCTCGGGGATCGTGACCCTGTATGAGGAAGATGGAACGGGTAAACCGCGCTTCGGCATCCATAAGGGCGAAGGCCTCGTACTGGACGTGTTCGGCGAACACGACGTCTTTACCAAGACCCTTCGCGGTCGATCGGCGATCGGTCACAATCGGTACTCCACCACCGGTAGCAATTCCCTGGCGAACATCCAGCCGTTCCAGTTCAACTATACGGGCGGACTCTTCGCTCTGGCCCATAACGGCAATCTGACCAACACCAAGGAGCTTCGGAACCAGCTGAAAGACGACGGCGCGATCTTCCAGACCACCACGGACTCGGAGATCTTCATGCACCTGATCGCTCGCAGCAAGCAGCCTACCCAGATCGATCAGATCCGTGAGGCTATCCGGACCACGCAAGGTGCCTACTCACTGGTGATGCTCTCGGAACATGGCCTCTTTGCCGCCCGAGACCCGCATGGGTTCCGCCCGCTGTGTATCGGCCGACTGAAGCACGACGATGGCTACGCCTATATCGTAGCGTCAGAGTCGTGTGCACTCGATATCCTTAGCGCAGAGTACGTTCGAGATGTAGAGCACAACGAGATCCTGGAGCTGAACGAACACACGATCCGTACGGGCGAGTTCACATCGCACTTCATCGATTCCTCGATGGAACACTCCTCACACTGCATCTTCGAATACGTGTACTTCTCGCGTCCGGACTCCAAGATCTTCGGGCACAACGTGGACAAGGTGCGTCGCCGCCTGGGCAAGAACCTCGCCGAAGAGAGTCCGGTAGAGGCTACGGACGACACCAAGGTGGTAGTGATCGCAGTTCCGGATTCCGGCAATACGGCAACGCTGGGATATGCTCGCGTGAACGAGAAGCGATTCCCCTCCCGTTTCGAGATCGGCTTGATCCGGTCGCACTACATTGGACGAACCTTCATCGCGCCCGGACAGAACAAGCGCGAGTTCAAGGTCAAGGCCAAGTTCAACGTGGTACGCGGCGTGCTCGAAGGCAACCGCGTGGTGGTGGTCGACGACTCGATCGTACGCGGCACAACCTCCAAGTCGCTCGTCAACCTGATCCGTGAGGCCAAGCCAACCGAGGTTCATTTGCGTATCACCTCGCCCCCTGTCAGATTCCCCTGTATGTATGGCATGGACTTCCCCAGCCGCGAGGAGCTGATCGCCAATCATCACGACAGTGTAGAGAGCATCGCCGCCGAACTGGGTGCCGACTCGCTGCAATACCTCAGCGTGGAAGGATTGATGGAAGCCGTTCCTCACGACCATGGTATCGGCTACTGTACGGCGTGCTTTACCGGAACCTATCCGGTAGAGATCGACGTTACGGCCGGCAAAAACGTGACCGAAGAATGACCGACAACTCCCGACTTCTCCCCCCGGCGCGACCCAATGGCTGGCGCTGGATCATC
>JANJTN010000208.1 GCA_024711065.1 bacterium | reverse complement strand
GCGCCAGCCATCGGCCTTCCTGCAGTTCCGCGACGGATCCTACCTGCTGGATCTTGGCACCGGGTCCATCGATCATGAGCGCTTTGTGGACCTCGCCCGGACGGCGTTGCGGTCTACCGATGCATCTGAAAGGATCACTCTTCTGGAAGGGGCTGCCCAAGCGTACTCCGGCGAGTTCCTGCCCGACGACCGGTTCGAAGCCTGGACCGACCACCTGCGAGGCTCGCTCAAGGATCTGGCGGCCGATGTGTACCATGCCCTTGCAGCGGCCTATTTCGAGGCCGGCAACGAACCGGCCGGACGCCATGCCGTGCAGGTGGCCGTTGGCTTGGAGGACGACGGTGATTGACGGTGAGTCGTTGGTGAGTGCAGCAGAAGAGTTTTGCTTACTCAGTCAACCACTCTTCACAGGAACAACGTCATGCACCGATTTCTGATCCTTGCCATTGTCACCCTTGGCCTTGTGGCCTGCACCCCGGATATGACCGAACCTGCCGAATTTGGGACCAAGGTTCCCAATGGCGGCGGCGGCGGCGGCACGGTAAAGTCCCCCACAACCAAGGTTGGCAAGTACGAGATCACTACCTCCAATGGCCTCACGAACGTGTACGTTGTCTCGGGACGCACCAAGACATGGGCAGCCACGTTCACCACCGGCACGCGTACGGTTACGATGTCCGGCGACCTTCGCACCTTTACCGAGAACAATCTGAGTGTGGAGCACAACACCTGGGTGCGCTTGCTTTCAGCCCCCTTCAGCGGTACCGTCGATACCGGATGGGTGGGAGCACGCCTGGCCGAGAACGTGATCAACACGAACTCACCGGACATCCTCGCGATCTCCATGGAGTATACCAACGCCGGCAACCTGAACGCCAAGTACGGTCCTGACGGCACACTCGACGAAGGATCAGACTGGAGCGATTATCTGGGCATTGACTATCAGTATGTCAATCACTGGAGTCAGTCCCTTCAGAAATACACCAATTGGACCCATGTGGCGGAGGCAGATCGCCTCGGTGCACTGGACTGCTCCGGCTTCATCCGCATGGTCTTTGGGTACCGCGGCGGCATCACGATGATGTACAATCCCGATCCGAACAACCCGAACAGCCTGTTCCCCCGCCGCTCGTATCAGATGTGGGACTCCTGCATCGGCAAGAAAGTGATGTCGGGCTATGTTTTTGGCGCGCAGGATGCCAACACCAAGCTCGCCCAAGTCCGCATTGGCGACCTCGTGTTCTTCAACGCCGATACGTCGTCGGCCACCGAACTGTGGCGCATCGACCACGTAGGCATGTACATCGGTGTGGATGAAAATGGCAACATGCGATTCATTCACAGCCGCCGGACCGACAATCGCGGTCCAAGCTTTAACTACGATGGTACCGGCAAGAGCATCATTAATAACGACGGCACGAACAACTGGCTGTATTACGCCAAGTCGCTCGTGGGTGCCCGCCGACTCTGATCAACGTCCCATACACCCTCTATGAATCGGGCGGTTGTTCCTCACAGAACAACCGCCCGTTCATGTTCAGTCGCCTTCATCCACTCGCAGACATCAACCACATTGATGCATTAGCTCATCAGTACATGCGCGCATTAGTGCATGAGTGGATCATTGCATCATTGCATTAGTGCATGAGTGCATTAGTGCATGAACTACTGCCCCAGGATCAGCGGCATACCGCTCTTGTCGCCGATCACGATCACCTTGGTGTTGTCGCTCTTGGCCAGCTCCAGCGTTGCCTGAATGCCTTTCTCCTGCAGCACCTTGTCTGTGAGCGACGCACTCAGGATCCGATTGGCTGCAGCCTTGCCTTCGGCATCGATGCGCTGGCGCTCCGCTTCTCGAGAGGCCTTCGTCAGGCGATACTCGTACTCCAGGGCTTCCTGCTCCTGCTTGAGTTTGTTCTCGATGGCTGCCTTCAGGGTCGACGGTAGCGTGATGTCGCGCACCAGGATCTCGTTGAGTTGCACGTACTGATCCTGCAGGATCTCCTTGGTCTCGGCAAAGATCTCATCCTGGATCGCATCGCGCTTGGAGGAGTAGATCTCCTCCGGCGTATAGCGTCCGATCACGCTCCGTGTTGCCGATCGTGCAGCAGGCCGTACCACGCGGTTCAGATAGTCCGTGCCCTTCTCCCGATGCAGCATCGGCAGCTTGGCGTACTCTGGCTGGAACCAGCCCGAGAGTTCGACCTGGATCTCGAGGCCGTTGCTGGACAGTACGTTCATCTGCTCTTTCACTTCCTGTTGGCGCACCTCGTAGACGTACATGTCGTTCCACGGGGCGATGATGTGAAAGCCTTCACCATAGGTCTGTTCGGTATCGATACCACCCCCGAACGTGCGGAACAATACGCCAGCTTCACCGCCACCGATGGTCACAGACATGTTAAAAAGGGCGATCAAGAGCATCAGTCCTGCAAAGCCCCCTACGATCAGTAGGATCAGTCGACGCATATGAGTGGTCTCCCGGGTACGTAGCACAACAGTGATTTGTAGCGGCACGGAACCGTGCACAGCCGCATCATGTACGAGGATGCGCCCCAGAAGATACGGTCTGCCGCGCGGCACTGATCGAAATTCAGTAAGTTCTGCGTCCACGGACCCACCAATCCGTTCACTACATGTCAGCGCGAACGTGAGCAATCAGGTCCATCGCATCATTCGCATCCTGGTCTTGCTGTCTGCCGGCGAACGCCTCACAGCAACCGAGATCCAGAGTCGTCTGCACCTCGAGGGAGAGCTGCGCGACGTCTCGCTCCGACAGATCCAGCGCGACCTCAAAGAGATCGAAGCGGCCAACGTGCCTCTACGCTGCGAGCGCGACGGTCGAGAACTCCGCTGGTCCATGCCCAGTGAGTATCGAAACCTGGTGCCGATCTCCGTTTCCGAACACGAGGTCCTGGCCCTGCACTTATTGAAGGGGGCTCTGCAGAACTTCAAGGGCACCCGCATCGAGTCCGATGTGAACCGCCTGCGCGAAAAACTGGAACGCCTCGTACCCGGCACCGTCTTCCTGCGCGAGGATGTGGTCAGCGAAGTGTCGCCAGGGCGCTACATGAATGCGGTGAACGACGATACGCTGGAGCGGATCATCATGGCCATCACCGATCCCCGATGGGATCTGGTGACGTACCGTGCCATCGGTTCCGATGGCACGAAGTCCTACACCGTCAGTTTCTGCCGCATGGTGAATCACGCCGGACGTCTGTATGTGATCGCCTGGCATCCGGTGTATCAGCAGTACATCACCTTGGCAGCGGACCGGATCGAGCACGTAGAGACCAACGATGCGTACGACCGTCCGCTCCACGTCTTCAATGAAAAGGTCTATCGCAGCGGACGCTTTGGCGTGTACGATGGCAAGGCGGTGAACGTGGTGATCAAGGTCGCAGCCGATGCAGCCCCCTACTTCGCTTCGCGCCACTGGCATCCCACCGAATCGTTCACTCAGCACCGCGACGGCACACTCACGCTGCGAATGCGAGTGCCGCTCTCTCCCGAACTGGTTAGCTGGATCATGGGATGGGCCGGCTCCGTGCAGGTCAAGGGGCCCGAAGCGCTGATCGATGCGTGCAAGCAGCGGGCCCGGCTGATCGCCAAGTGGTAGCCACTTCCACCACGCGTTACGGAAGCGTGAACGACGCCCGCATCGTGCGCGACGATGACCGGCGTCCGCACACCACCCGCGTTCCGCTGAACACCACGTCGAAGGTGCCCTTGGCCCGACCCATGAGTGGACGTCCATCTTCGCGCACGATCTTCAGCGTGAGCTTGTAGTCCCAGAAGCGACCTCCCTGCGAGGTCTGCTCCGGTTCGCCTTCCACGGCAAGGCGCAAGGGTGTGTTCGACGCATCACGCAGTCGAACGTTGTCCAGCGAAAAGTCCATGTTGGTGGTTCCGGCCGTTGGTGCGGTGGACCGGATCTGACGCAGCCCGTGCACGATCAGCCGTGGCTGACCCGGAACGGAGTCCACCTTCGCTTCGGATGCCATCAATCGCACCGGTGTGGGTACCAGCTCCAGCATCACGGTGTCGACTTCGAAGAACTCCGACTCAAAACTGGCACCCGTCAAGATCACCACGCGTGCCGTGTCCACACACTCGGGCAGCAGCACGTTGTGGAACGGTTCCAACTCTGGGCCCATGTGAAACCGCACCATCTCGTTGCCCAGCAGGATCCGCATGGCCACCACGCCTTTGAACACGCCATCGTCCATGGCCACGGCTCTGATGGCAAGGGGCTCGCCAAGTCCCGAATACACGGCTAGGCCGGCCTTCTCCTGGCGTCCGGCAATGTCCCAGTCCTGTGCCCATACCGCAGTCGTACCGGCCAGGATCGTCAGAACCAGGGAGACCGTGTGCAACAACCACATCATGGGCGAGCCAACCGCAGCAATCCGCCACGGGGAACAGTTTCGGTACCGGTCAGCAGCTGGCCATCGGGCAGTTCGATCACGCCAAAACAGCCACTGTTCTTGAGCGACGACGCGCGTTGCAGGTCGGCGGTGATCACGCTCAGGCCAGAGGCTTCCACGTCGTTCGGGATGGTTGCCAGTGCTCCGTCCTTCAATAAACGCAGACCACGCACATTGTTCAACCCTACCGGAAGTGCTTGCAGCGTCCAGCTGGAGCCGTCGGCCGACCGATGGGCGGTGCTATTGCCGGTGGACGAGGTCTGCACGGCCAGGAGGTCTCCGTTTGCCGTATGCGTCACAGCGCTGATCGGCCCACGGATGGGCGTGATCGCAAAGGACCACGAAGCTCCGGAATCAGAGGTGATCAGTAGACGTCCGGTGGTCATGCCAACCGCCAGCGAGCCCCCATTCCGGCTGATCGAGCGGCCATTGCGCTGGGCGATCTGTTCGTTCAGGAACGCCTGCATGTCTCTGCCGAGTGTCCAGGTTCGCCCACCATCTGTGGTTCGGCTCACCACCCACTTGCTGGTCACGGCACGGCCTGTGGATCCGATGGCTACGCCTACGGTCTCGGAAAAGAACTGCACGTCGAACAGCCGAGCCAGCCCTACGTCGATCGGTTCGATCCGCACCCACGACGCACCTCCGGTGGTGGTACGGTAGCACTCCAGCGTATCGGTCACATCATCGCGCAGTACAAAAGCCCAGGCGGTGTTGGCGCTCTGAGGCGCGATCTGCACGCCCCATCGCCACCAGTCGGGAGTCACACAGGAGGTGTCCCAGGTCTGGCCCATATCCGTACTGCGCACGGTGTACACACCGGCCAGCGTGGGCAGACGATCCATGGAACTGGCGGTGATACCCCACAGCGTGCCGTCGAACGCACGCTCCAGTTGCACCACGGCATTGGTCTGAAAATCAAGGCGCAGGTCGATCGGCTGCGCCGAAGCGGCGACCGTGCAGATCGCCAGGATCACAACACATTTCAGCATGGGCAAATGTAGCCCTACCGTCGCGGACTTTCAGTTGCTGTTGCTGTGAGCTGTGGGCTGTTGCTGTGGGCTGTGAGCTGTACAGCTTCGGGAGCGGTCCACCAGTATCTTTGCGGATCATGAAAACGACAATACTAGCTCTTGTCCTTGTTGTTCTTGCTAACGTTCATCTGGCAGCAACAGCTCACAGCTCACAGCTCACAGCCCACAGCAACAGCTCACAGC
>JANJTN010000136.1 GCA_024711065.1 bacterium | reverse complement strand
ACAGCAACAGCAACAGCTCACAGCAACAGCCTACTTCTTCAGCTCGTGAAACTCGCCGATGAACGGCATCTTCACGGCCAGTTCAGCCGAGATCATGGTGTTCAGGAAGTCCTCGATCTGAATGAACTTGGCGGCTGTGATCGTGGACGTCTTTTCTTTCAGCTCCTCATACGCATCGGCCTCCAGATCGATCAGTTCCTCGCGGACATCGATCAGACCCTCGACGATCTCGTTCAGCTCTTCGGCCGCGATCGCGGGATACTTGCTCACGAACTTCTGTAGCAGCTGCACTCGGCGTAGCCCGAGGTCCTTGCGGTCCAACTCAAAGGCATCATAGATCGGCCAGAAGGCCACCGAGTCGCTCGGGGTCAGATCCATCACTTGTTGGTAAATAGCCCGCTTTTCCATGCCATACAGGTTCTGAAGGATCCCGACCTCCTCCTGATTCATCTGCGCCGATGCTGTTGCCATGCCCATCATGCCGATGAGAGCACACAGTGTGAACATCTTCATACGTCCTCCGGTCTTGTAGAATGTGGTGTTGTGCGATGATCTCCACGTCGAAAATACCGGTTCTGTTGATAGGACTTGTGAAGGGTGGTGCTTTTGGCATGAATTTTACTTTGTAGGCGCCCCCTTCTACATGCTCAAGCGTCTCTACGATATCATCCTGTTTCGCCAGGCCATTCCGATCATTCGGATCGGCCGTCAGCGTCCGCTGGTGCCGGACGATGCGCCGCCAATACCATCGGCGCTGGATCCGCGCATGGTCAGCGACCGTTTCGACACACTGGACCCGGCGCGGTTCTGGAGCTTTGTGCTCGGAGCGTATTGGGCTACGGGTACACCGGCCCGACGGATCGTGGTACTGGTGGCTGTCCGGATCGCGGTCACCCTGGCCACGCCCATCCTGATAAAGGTGGTGCTCGAGGCGCTGCCGTCCGTTGCGGGATCCACCGCGATGCCGTGGATGGTCCTCTTCTGGGCTTCGGTTCTGGGACTTGCAGGGATGTCGGCCGCGATCGTCCTGCAGCATGTGTTCTATAACTCGCTGCAGGCCTTTGGTATCATCGTCAACGGCATCAATCGCCGCGTGGTTCGACAAGCGCTAGCGCTGCGACATTCATCACGCGCATCCATGAACACCGGCGATCTGGTGAACCACCTCTCCAGCGACACGGATGCCATCGCCGAGTCGAGCTTCTTTATCCCGGAGTTCTCGTGGGGGATCCTGGATACCCTTGCTGTGATCATCATGCTCGGTGCGTATCTGGGCTGGGCAGCGCTGGCTGCCGTGGGAATGCTGATCCTGCTGTCTCCGCTTACCGTATGGGTGGCCAACCGGTACCGACGTCTGGATCATGTCCTGATGGAAACGCGCGACGAACGTGTTACCCTGATGTCGCAGATCCTGCAGGGCATCCGCGTGGTCAAGTTCCAGGCCTGGGAACCGAGTGTCCATGCCGAGGTGGCTGCCGTGCGCCAGCGCGAGATCCATACGCGGGTGCGCATCGTTGCCACCGATGCCATGTCCACCGCCTTGTTCATCTCCACGACCACCGTAGTGGCTTTTGCCGGGTTCGGAACGTTCGTGCTACTCGGCGGACAACTCACCGCGCCGCTGGTCTTTGCCTGCATCGCTCTCTTTGCCATGCTGGAAGACCCGTTCGGCATGATCTCGCACCTGCTGGCGAATCTTCAACATGCCCGCGTTGCCGCAGCGCGCCTGAATACCTACTTCACGGCTGCGACACGTGAACACGACGAACGAGCCCCCTCCCAGCCTCACATCCCTGTAGGCGTGCAGGCGCAACAGGTGGACCTCACCTATCCGGGGGCTCTGCACAAAGCGCTGGACGGCGTTTCGCTGCGCATCGAACCGGGATCGGCCGTAGCCATCATCGGCAAGGTGGGCAGCGGCAAGAGTACGCTGCTGCGCACGCTGGCCGGATTGCACCAGGTGCAGGCAGGCACGGTCACGTCGCTGGGGATCGATACGAGCCAACGTCCTCGCGCTGCGTACGTTCCGCAGGAAGCATTCATCCTCAATGCCACGGTGCGGGAGAACGTTCTGTTCGGGGGAAGTGGGGAATGGGGAATGGGGAATGGGGAATCGGGATTGGAGTTGACGGAAGTTCTGAAGGCGTGTGCGTTGGAGCAGGACCTGCAGCACTTACCTGGTGGATTGGAAACGGAGATCGGTGAGCGCGGTGTGAACCTGTCCGGTGGACAGAAGCAGCGGGTATCGCTGGCACGCGCGGCATGGCACCGACCAGGGATCGTCTTTCTGGACGACCCGTTGTCGGCCGTTGACCCCGCCACCGAGGATGTTCTGGTAGAACGTCTGCTATTCGGCACGTGGCGGAGCATTACGCGCGTGGTGGTAACGCACCGGCTGGCCCACTTGCGGAGATTCGACCGTGTGGTTGTGGTAGAACACGGACGCGTGGTTGCCGATGGGAAGTTTGATGATGTGCGACACGCCATTCCACGCGAAGCCGAGATGGCCGACGTTGCCGCTGCGCCAGCCGTGGCGGGTCAGCAGGTCCCGTCCGGACACATTGCCGTCCACGATGCGGCCCACGATCCATCGGTAGAGGCGGCCCAGGAAGCTCATCCCAGCGTCGTGCGCATCACGGACGATGAAGATCGCGACACCGGTGCGGTGCGGGTAGCAGTGTACGTGGACTATGTTCGAGCCATGATCGGTGCACATCCGGTGCTGGCACCCTTGCTGCTGTTCGGGCTGATCGCCACCTCGGCGTTGATCACGGTTCTGCCGATCCTGCAAACCTCGTGGCTGGGGTATTGGACCGACCAGATGTCGGGCAGTGTAGCCGGCGCTTCGGCCGGTATCAAGGGCTTCTGGCAGGCAGCGGTGCAGTGGGCCGGTGTGTCGGTATCCGACCCGTTGATCGC
>JANJTN010000134.1 GCA_024711065.1 bacterium | reverse complement strand
AAAGATGGCCTTGCCCTTCGTCCACGTATACGCTTCCTCGGCCGAGCACTCGCTCTTGCTGGTCGGATTCGAATACGGAAAGATGATCGGGCGCTCGGTGTTGCGCGCCATCTGCTCGATCACGGCTTGCGTGAAGCTCTTGGGGATGGTGCTGGTACCGATCAGAATGGTCGGCTTGATCTCTCGCACCGCTTCCTCCAGCGTAGCGCAGGCTGCGTGGTCGTGGGCGTACCGCTGCTTGGCATCGGTCAGGTCCGGACGCGACGCCGTGACCAGCCCCTTACTGTCCACCAACCAACACCGTTGACGAGCTTCATCGATCGAGAGCCCGTCCTTGGTCATGGCCGTGCACAGCAGATCGGCGATACCGATCCCGGCAGAGCCAGCACCAAAGAACAGCACGCGTTGATCGGCCAGTGTTTCGTTTTTGAAACGCAGCGCAGCAAGGATACCCGCCACACCCACGCCGGCCGTACCCTGAATGTCGTCGTTGAAGCTGGGGATCCGCTCGCGATAGTGTTCCAGAATGCGACCCGCGTTCTGATTGGCAAAGTCTTCCCATTGGATCGTGCAGCCGGGGAACACCTCTTCGACGGCCTCGACGAATTCTTCGATGAAGGCGTCGTACTCGTCACCGCTCAGACGCGGCTGCGGGACGCCGATGTAGAACGGATCTTCGATCAGCTCCGTGTTGTTGGTTCCCATGTCCAGCACCACCGGCAGCGTGTACTGCGGAGGCACACCGCCTACGGCGGTATAGAGTGCCAGCTTCCCGATCGGGATCCCCATGCCCTGAGCACCAAGGTCGCCCAGACCCAAAATGCGCTCGCCATCCGTAACGCAGATAAAGCGCACGTCGTGCTCCGGCCAGTTTCGCAGCACTTCCTTGAAGCGACCGCGGTGGCGGGTGCTGATGTACAATCCTTGTGGACGCCGATAGATGCGTCCGAAGGTCTGACAGCCCAGCCCCACAGTCGGCGTGTACACGATGGGCATGTACTTGACCGGATCCTTCATCACGATGCGATAGTACACCGTAAGGTTGCGCTCCATCAGGTCCAGGAAGTACACATAGCGATCCAGATCGGACGGCAGCCGATCCAGGTGGGCTTCGATGCGGGATTCTTGTGTTTCAGGGGTCGAGACGATGTCCGGCAGCAGGCCAAGAAGGCCGTAGTCGGCCCGTTCTTCGCGCGTGAACGCCGTGCCGCGATTCCAGCGCGGGTCGCGCAACAGATCCAGTCCTCGCTTGCCAGAGGGATGTTGTTTACTCATAGACCACGAAATTACGGCATTGGTGCTAGGTTTCGGAGGTCTAGCTGTGAGCTGTGAGCTGTGAGCTGTGAGCTGTGAGCTGTGAGCTGTGAGCGTCTAGTGGCCTACACCTATTTGCATCTGGCACGCACTATCTTACGAGCTACGAGCTACGAGCAACCAGCTACAAGCAACGAACATCATGAAACACCTTGCCGTATTGACCTTGTTTCTCTGCGCTGTTGGTGCAGCAGCTCAGACCTCCGCCCCTTCCGGCGACACCCAAGGGTACGACTACGGTCAGACCGTCCAATCGGCCACGCTGCGAGACCACATCGCAGTGGACGCCGGCGTCTGGGTCCCGTTCGGTGGACTAACTGATGTGGGCGGCATCGAGCCCGGCTTCGGCTTCATGATCCACTTCTGGAAAACCGTTACCGAGAACACCTTCGTGATCGTGAGCATCGGCAATAGCTGGATGGGCATGACCGGTAAGGTGGTCTCCGATTCCGGTGAAGTGATCGATCTGCGTCCCTATACGTTCAACGCCGCTCCCGTGCTGGGTGGAGTTGGACGCACCTTTCTGATCGGCGACTTCCGAGCTTTTGCCACGATCAACGCCGGGGCCACCATCCTGGATCTGACCACCTCCAAGGGGCTGCCGGCGGCATTCATCGAGGACAATACGTTCTTTACGCTCGGCGGCTCGGCCGGAGGCGGATACAACGTTGCACCGTGGGCAACCATCCTCTTCACCACGCGCTACCTGCATATGTTCGGCGAAGAGTTCTCGCACCTCGACGTCAGTCTGGGTGCATCGTTCCAGTGGTAAGGGGCTTGTCTGGCACGCGAGTTGCATCTCCATTGCTGTGATGATGACAAGGCCTCACCCCTATCTGGCCCGCGTGATCGCCGCGCTGAGCGTAGCGCTCTTGACCGGCTGGACCGCGCACGCTCAGGAATGGCCCCCGCGCTGGCAGTGGCGGAACGTAGATCTTCTGCCGGCAACGGTGGTCGTAGAGTCGGAACCTTGCGTGTTGCTACGATCCATACCGGACTCCACGTGGTCGCTCATCCGCATTGCGGATCTGGACGACGAGCCGTGGCCATCGGCGCGCATGGCATTCCCAGACAGCTTGTTCATCCGCCAGGTGGTCGATGCCAATGGAGATGGACATCAGGATCTGGTCGTTGATGCAGGTACCACAGTCCACCTGATCCTGGGTCCACTGTCCGACTCTTCTTCGGTGACCCCCATCCCCCGCCGTCCTTTGTATTCATCTCGCCCGTGGGCGAAACTGGAACAGACCTTTGACTTCGACCATGACGGCATTGGCGATCACGTTGAGCTCACCAAGTCTTCGGACCAGATGGTTGTCTACATCACCTATGGTGATCGCGATCAGCCCTTCGCCGACCGAACTGCGATCCGGGCCAAAGGCCAGTTGAAGCTCTCCACTAGCACGGCCTGGATCGCCACGATCGATGGCGTGAACTGCCTTCTGCAATACGGATTGATCGGTACGCCACGAGCGGAGCCCTTCGCACTCCACATCTATCCTCTCGACGCAGCCGACTTGGCGCGTCGCCCTGACAGTCTGCGTCTGGTACGACCGGGAACGACCACCGACTTTGCAAAGCCGCTGGACCTGTCCGGCACGTTCCAGTCCACTGATGCTCTGAGAGCCTTCCATTCCAGTGGCGACGTGGTCCGGATCGCCCCAGATGAGATCCGCATGGAGCAAGCGCACTGGTCCTTGTCTGAGGAGGGCTATCGTACCGTTATCGGGGGCGTCTTCTTTGAATGGTGGCAAACAACCGTGCCGCTGGCGACAGCTGGACGGATGATGGTGCGCGCCGAGTGCGTGGATGAAGGTGGTGGC
>JANJTN010000104.1 GCA_024711065.1 bacterium | reverse complement strand
AGGCGCACGGCAAGCGCAGCACAAAGCAGGCGCCGCTTTCGCGGGGTTCGTAGTCCAGACGGGCGCTCATACGCTCGGCCATGCGGCGAGCCAGGTAGAGTCCAAGACCCAGGGAATCTTCACCGCCGGTGGGGCGGGATGTGAGCTTGCCGTACTTGGTGAACAACTTCGGCTGGTCTTCTGCCGTGATACCCGGTCCTTGGTCGATCACACGGATGATGCATTCCTGTTTGTCGCAGCCGATCTCCAGGGTGACCGTGGTGTTACTCGGCACGAATTTGATCGCATTCGAGATCAGGTTGTCCAGGATGGCATCCACCACGGAGGCGTCGCCGATCGCGAAGACCGAGTGGGGTCCGGTCACGACCAGTTTAATGGACTTGACGGCGGCCCGGGATTCGAAGCGATCAACAGCGCGGTGGGCGATGTGAACCACATCGATGGTCTCGTTCTCCAGGCCGTTGGTGCGTCGGTCCGTGCGACTGATCTCGAGAAAGGCATGAACGGTGGCGCTCATACGCGTGGTCGTGGCCAACAGATCGCGACAGATGTCAAGGACGTCGTCCTTGGACAGGATATCGTAATGCCCGATCACCGTCTGTAGCATGCTGCGCATATCGGCCAGGGGATTCCGCAGGTCGTGCGCTGCAATGGCCATGAACTCGTCCTTTTCCACGGCCAGGTCGCGGAGTTCAGTGTTCATCACTTTGAGACGGTCCATCGCATCCGACAGTTCCACGTTTCGCAAGCGATAGATCTCTTCCTGGCTTGCAAGGCGTTCCTGTTCGCGGATCTCCTGGACACGGCGCAGACGGTCTTCGACGTCCTGGTTGTGCTCCTCAACATAGGTGCGGGCCCACTCCACCATCGAGACGCAGGCGTCCGAGTGCGAACCCAGCGCGGCCTGAACGGTTGCCAGCTCGCCGAACGCTTTCAGCGTGAGCACGTGGGCCTTGATCTCGGAGAGCCGTTCCACGGCCTCCTTCAGGGCCGACGCGGCCTCGGTGAGCCGGCCTTGTTGTTTGCGCAGGATCCCTAACGTATACGTCATCTGTCCGATAGCATAGGCATTGCCATCACGCCGTGCCATTGTTAGCGCCCGCTGCAGCAGCGGATCAGCCAGGTTCAGGTCGCCACGGTTCAGATAGAATTCGGCCAGGTTGGCCAGCACCAGCTCCTTCATCGAGTCGAAGGAGTGTCGCTCCAGATACGTTTTGGCGTCGAGTAAGGCCGCTAGCTGAGCCGTTTCATCGCCGAGGCGTTGATAGAGTGAAGCCGCATTGGCTTTCACAAAGGCGATCACCGTTGGTACTCCGCTTGCAGCGGCACTCTCTCTCGCGATCTCGTAGTACCGCAGCGCATCCTCGCCGGAGCTGCGTTGGGCATGGATCAGGGCCATCTGCATGGCGCTCTGAGCAATGCCGTGGTGGACGTCGTATTCCTGTTCGATCCGCAAGGCACGTTCAAGGTAGTCCAGGGCCCGCACGTCGTCGTCGCGCTTGGCGCAGAATTCGCCGTAGTTGTAGTAGACCACAGCAAGACCGAGCGGGTCGTTCAGACCCTCACGCAGTTCGATGGCCTGGGCAAAGGCGCGGTGGGCGCCGGTCACATCTCCCAACTGGTCCAGGATGCCCGCATACAACGTCTGGATCCGGGCGCGGAGCGAAGGTTTCAGGTCATCGGCCGTGTGCTCCACGAACGGCTGGATCACGCTGAGCGCCTTCGTGAAATCGAAGGACTGGTGCAGGATGGCCGCCTTGATGTAGGCGGTAGAGGCTTCCAGTTCCGGAACGCCCGTAGATAGTCTATCGGCCTCATCGAGCCAGCGCTGGGCGCGCTCCGGTTCGGCAAAGCTGGTGTAGTGCTGGGCGAGCACTTGGCAGAACTCGGCACGGTCCTCTCGGCGCGGCGCTTCTTCGGCAGCCTTCTCGGCTCGGAAGCGTGCCTCGTTGATCTCTGAGATGTTCGGTTGTCGAACGAGATCGTTCCGGGATCGCTGAAGCAGATCCCGGTAGTTTGCGGCGGTATGGGCGTCGTTTGAACTCATGCAACGAACGAACGTCCTGGACCACAAAGATAGGCAGGAGAGGTGCCGCCGCCGTCCCGGATGCCGTGGGTAAAAGTTGCTATATTGCGCCGCTTTTTAGACCTCTCCTGACCACGAACGAACGTCAGAGCACGTATGGGTGTAGCCGCACTACTGACCACACTCTTCGCCCCACTGGCGGGCGCGGCAGCCATTGCCTTGATCCAGCGCGACCAGAAACGGGCGATCTGGACCACGGCATTGATCGTGACGGTGTTCACGTTCATCGCTTCGCTCTTCCTGTTGCCGGGGTTCGATATGACCACGGCCGAGATGCAGTACCGTCTGGACGTGCAGTGGATCGCTGCCATCGATGCGGGTTTCCGGATCGGGATCGACGGGACCTCGCTGCTGATGGTGTTGCTCACCACCCTGATCATGCCGGTGGCTCTCCTGAGCTCGGTGCATTCGATCAAGAAGATGGAGAAGGAATACTACGCCTTGATGCTGCTGCTGCAGTTCGGCATGACGGGCGTGTTCCTGGCGTTGGATACCTTCCTGTTCTATGTGTTCTGGGAGCTGATCCTGATCCCGATGTACTTCATCATCGGTATCTGGGGCGGTAAGGATCGCGTCTATGCCGCGATCAAGTTCTTCCTCTACACGCTGGTGGGTTCGCTGCTGATGTTGGTAGCCATCCTGTGGCTGTCCTTTGCGGCCCAGCAGCACCTGGACGTCTTTACCACGGATCTGCTCAAACTGCGTCTGGCCGGCCCCTTGCTGGCCCCGGACCTGCAGATGTGGCTGTTCCTGGCCTTCGCCTTGAGCTTCTTCATCAAGGTTCCGCTGTTCCCGTTCCACACCTGGCTTCCCGACGCTCACGTGCAGGCCCCCACGGCCGGCTCGGTGATCCTGGCCGGTGTGCTGCTCAAGCTCGGCACGTACGGTCTGATCCGGTACAACCTGGACCTGTTCCCGCAGACATCTGCCGAACTCTCCGGTATCATCAGCGCCTTGGCCGTTTTCGGCATCATCTATGGTGCGTTGGTGGCCATGGTGCAGACCGATATCAAGAAGTTGGTGGCCTACTCCTCTGTGAGCCACATGGGCTTCGTGGTGTTGGGGATCTTCTCGCTAACGGTCACCGGCGTGCAGGGTGCCGTGATCCAGATGGTGAACCACGGTATCTCCACCGGCGCGCTGTTCCTCTGCGTGGGTGTGCTCTATGAACGCCGCCACACGCGCGAGATCGCCGACTATGGTGGGATCACCAACGTGATGCCTCGGTTCGCCGTGCTGTTCACCATCTCCATGCTGGCCTCGGTCGGCCTGCCCGGACTGAACGGCTTTGTGGGTGAGTTCCTCACGTTGATGGGCGCCTTTGTGAGCCCCTTCCTTCGCAATCCGTGGTATGCCGTGATCGGTGCTTCCGGCGTGATCTTTGCCGCCGTGTATCTGCTCTGGATGTTCCAGCGCGTGATGTTCGGCACCAACGACAATCCCGAGAACCATCATCTGCGAGACCTTTCGCGGATCGAATACTGGCAGCTGGTGCCGCTGGTGATCCTGATGATCTGGATCGGCGTGGCACCGCGGACGTTCATGGACTATTCCGAGAAGGCCATCCAGCAGGTGGTTGGCCACGTAGAGCATTTCAAACTGGGTGGGGCGGCCGCACACGTGGTTCCGACCGAACCCGGCAAGTGATCTGATCGACAGGTGAACATGCATATCGATCTCTTTGGCTCGATGCCGCTGGTGGTGATCTGGCTCGCACTTGGTGCGGTCGGTATCGTGATCCAGGCTTTTACCAAGGGCGAAAGCCGCCTGGTGTACGGCTATTATCTGGGCACACTCGTGCTTACCGCCGTGCTGGCAGCGCTCACGTACTCCCACGCGGGCTCCACCTTTGGTGGCATGATCACGCTAGGGGGCTCGGCAGCCGTGTTCGACGTGCTGTTCTGTGCCGCCGGTGTGATGACGATGCTCGCAGCGCGGGACTATCTGGAGCGGCACGACGCCAACCTGGATGAATTCTACACCATGCTCGTGTCTGCCGTGGCCGGGATGATGCTGATGGCCCATGCCCGCAATCTGGTGGTGCTGTTCGTTGGCGTAGAGCTGATGTCGATCTCGTTCTATGTGATGGCCGGCTTCCTGCGCACCAGCATTCGCAGCGTAGAAGCGGCCCTGAAGTACTTCCTGCTTGGTGCCTTCGCGTCGGGCTTCCTGGCCTATGGCATGGCATTGCTGTATGGTGCAACGGGTTCGCTGGACTATGCCCAGATCATGACCACGGTGCAGCAAGGGTCGGCCCTCTATCCGACCATACTGGCCGTGGGCGGCGTATTGCTGGCCGTGGGCCTGTCCTTCAAGATCGCGGCCTTCCCGTTCCATCAGTGGGCACCGGACGTGTATGAAGGTGCTCCTACGGTGGTCACGGCCTTTATGAGCACGGCCGGCAAGGCGGCAGCCTTTAGCGCCTTCCTGGCCATCTTCGCCGCGCTGATGCCCTTTACCGAGGGCGGAGACCACCGGCCGATGCAGATGGCCCTGGCGGTGATCTCGGCCGTGACCATGCTGATCGGAAACATCACGGCCGTTGCTCAGTCGAACGTGAAGCGCATGCTGGCCTATTCGTCCGTGGCGCACGCCGGCTACCTTCTGATGGGTATCGTGGCGAACAACCAGGCCGGGCACAGCGCGATCATCTTCTATGCTACCGTCTATACCTTCATGCAGTTGGGGTCCTTTGTTATCGTGGGACTTCTGGAGCGCAAGAACGATGGGTTCCTGCAGCTGGAGGACTATGCCGGACTCTCCAAGCGCCACCCCATCCTGGCCGGCGTGCTGGCCCTCTTCATGTTCTCGCTGGCCGGCATCCCGCCGTTCGCCGGCTTCTGGGGCAAGTACTTCCTGTTCTACGCCGCGATCGATGGAGGCTTTACATGGCTGACCATCGTGGCCGTGGCTTCGTCCGTGATCTCGGTGTGGTTCTATCTGGGCCTGGTGGCCAAGATGTACTTTGCCGAACCCTCCGGCGAAGGCCACGTAGCCCCCTCCGGCCTGGCCGGCGTTACACTGGCCGTGTGCACGGCAGCCGTGGTGCTGCTCGGGATCTTCCCGGGCATCCTCAATCGCCTGGTCGGGATCTGGTGATCTCCGTGGGCGGACTTCGCTCGGCCCTCCTGTTCCTGTGCTTCGCTGCGGCTCTGTCTGGCGCGACGGCACAGCCCGACGTTGAGATCTACTGGGATCCGAACGACCGTTCTGATACCGTGATGGACTTCGGGGTCACTCTGGAAGGGGCTCCGGTAACGCTGACCTTTACCGTGGTGAATCGGGAGTCGGAAGACGTTGGCATCTTACTACCCAACTCCCAGGCCGATCCCTACTACCAGATCGTGAATACGGCGGAGTATCCGCCGGAACATCCTCGCAAGGAGGAGTTCGTAGCCCGCGAGGCTCTCAGCTACCTGATCCCGGCAGGGGAGACGCGCAGTTTTGGGGTGATCTATCGTGCCCTGGCCAACAATCCGATCTATCCGCCGGACTCTTCGGCCGAAGCCCTGCTGCTGTTGCGGGTTGTGCGGTTGGCCGACTCGCTGGGATCGTCGGTAGACAAGACGTTCCTTCTTCGAGCACTCAAAACAAAGAATATTCTGGCTTCCACAACGCCGTGGT
This sequence comes from bacterium, assembly GCA_024711065.1. GTDB lineage: Bacteria > Bacteroidota > Ignavibacteria > Kapaibacteriales > Kapaibacteriaceae > OLB6. The sequence continues at coordinate 14,329 of JANJTN010000104.1, read as the reverse complement.
TGCGCTTCGACTCCGTGTACGTTCAGCCCCAACCCACAGCACCAGAACGAGACTATCAGGTGAAGAATGTGACCTCGTTCCGCATTCCCGTGCGTCGGCAATTGATGGAGCCACAGACCAGCGTGGTGGGGCAGCTGGAGTTCGAGGTCGACACGTTCAACATGGCGGAGTTCGGACCGCAGGGAACGCTCACGTGGCGGCCGCGATATCGTCCACACGACCTCGGCCGCGACAGCGCTCACTTTCTGGTGGTGTACCAACCCAACGAGAATGCCGTGCCCGACACGGTCTTCACACGTCTCTCCGGCATCGGCGTGGCACAGATCCTGCGGGTGGTCAATGCCAACGGACAACCTCAGCCGGTGGTGGTGCGCGGCGATACGATCGATTTCGGCAATGTGGACGTGGGCACACAAGGCGGCGTGACCGCTACGATCATCCTACGCAACGAAGGCAACGTGAACATGCTGGTCAGCGACGAGCTGGAGAATGGCATCCCGCGCGATACCCAGGCCTACGTGGTGGAGCGCCCCCTGCGCATCGGTGGAGCCGCGATCCGAACCAATGCGGTCGATACACTGGTCGTACGCTTCGACCCGGTAGATGGCGGTACCCATCGCATGCGATACGAGATCCAGACCGACCTGCTCAGCCGGGCCATCACCGGGATCCCGGACGGAGCCCAGACGGTACCGCTGCACTTCGTGGCCTTTGCCCGTAAACCACAGATCCAGGTCTCGCCTTCGTCCATCGAGTTCGGGACCGTGGTGCTGCTCGACGACTGTCCGAGCGCATCGGTGCGGCGATTGACCGTACGGAACATCGGCAACAGTCTGCTGCGAGTAGACTCCATCGCGATCGACCCACCACAAGCTCCGATCCTGATCGATGATGCGTCGTTCACCGTAGAAGTGGCTGAATCGCACGATGTGGTCCTGCGATACGAACCCCAGCTAACGGGGCCGATGAATGCGACCGTAACGTTGTTTACGAATGCCGTTGGTATGCCCTTCGGTGTGGCGGCTCGTGGACGCAGCATCGCACCGGACTCGATCACAGTGCGCCTGCCGTCCGAGATCCGGGCTCGCCCCGGCACACCCATCGCCGTTCCGGTGGTGGTCGATCCCGATCGCATCACGCTGGCCGAAACGTCGCACCTGACCGTGTCGTTCGATCCGGCACTGTTACGCTATCGCGCTCTGCGCACGGAGGGTACAGCCGCGGAGGGATCTACGATCGTCCGACAGCAGGAAACCTCCCGCGGCGTCCTGGAGATCGACCTTGCCGGCAACGGAGCCTTTCTGGAGCGCGACACATTCCTGGTGATCACCTTCGATACGTATCTGGGAGACCGGTCGCGGACCGAGATCGCGATCTCCAATGCCACCACCACCTTCGGCAATGCCGGATGTGCGTCGGTGCTGGACGTCACGGCCCTGGGTGGTTCCTTCGCCATTGATTCGGTCTGCGGCTTGAGCGTGAAGTCCTCTGCCGTAAGTGGATTTCTGATCGATGCCTCGGTGTTCCCGAACCCGGCCGTAGACAATGTGCGCGTAACGATCGCTGCGGCCGAACGGCAGGACGTGGAGATCCGCTGTCTGGACGGCTTCGGCCGCTTCATCACGGAGCCTGTGAGGGTGCGCCTGGAGCCTGGCGTGAACCTGGTCCCGCTGGTGGGAAGCCCCCTTCCCCCCGGAGCGTGGTTCATCGACGTACGAGGCCAGGTCAACCGCGTAGTGGTACCACTCATGGTGCAGCGATGAACGCGGTACTCAGCGTGATCAGCGTGCTGATCGCTTCGGCGTCCGTTGCGGTGGCTCAAGGCTACGGTTGGCAGTGGTCGCCTCGAGCACCGATGTCGATGCCCACGCGCTTCGTAGGCGTGGAGGTGGGGGGCGGCGTTTCAATGCATCAGGCCACGCTACCATATGTCGAGGATCTGGTACCGTGTTGTGAGTTCACGTCCGGATCAGGCGTGCCGTTGCGGATCGCCGTGTACATGGAAGACTGGTGGAAGCCGGAAACGGCCGTGTTGTTCTCCGGTGGTGTCACATTGCATCGGTCTCAATTCACGGCTCAGGCAGCACCGTTGCCGGATTCCGGTGGACGCGAGATCGTAACGGAATATCTGTTCGATGCAGCGCTGACGTATCTGACCATTGGCGGTGGCATCCGGCAGCGCTTGTTCGACAGTTATCTCAGTGTTGGGCTCGATCTACGAGCCTCGGTGAACGTTGCCGAATCCTATCAGCTGACCGAGCGGGTGGTGTCTCCGGACGACTATTATCTGAAGACCAATCCACCATCGAAGGAACAGGAGTGGGAGCCCACCGTGGTGGATCGTGCCGCTGTGCTGGTGCTGGAGCCCTCGGTATCGGTGCAGTACGACATTCCGCTGGGTATGGGGCTGGTGATCTCGCCGCTGGTGCAGGTCGGGATGCCCATCCTGAGCCTGGCACCCGACGCTTCGTGGCGGTATGTGTCTGTAACGGGCGGTGTGCGACTTTCACGGGGACTCTGACACCTACGTCAGGATATGCTAATTTTGCACATTCATCGTCTTTCCCGCGTCAACGAGACCATTACCTAAGGAGTACGATATGCACAGGTTCATCACCATGGCGATCGCCGCGCTCTTGATCGGCGCCGTCGGAGCCCATGCTCAAGCCAAACTGGAGATCGAAGGGGGCGAGACCTTTGATTGGGGTAAGGTCAAGCCGCCGACGGATGGCCACCTGGAAGCCGTGATCAAAATGAAGAACATCGGCAACAAGCCGCTCAAGCTGGTGGAGATCAAGCCGGGTTGCGGCTGCACGAAGACCGATCCGGACAAGTTCGAACTCGAACCGGGCGATGTAAGCACCATGAACGTGAAGCTGAACATCTCGCCGGCACAGGCTGGTCCGATCACCAAGAGCATCACCATCCGCTGGGGCGATCACGACGGTATGGATGCCCGCGAGGAGTTCAAGCGCCGCGGTGGCGATGTGGCTGCCGGCCTGGACACCAATGAGAAGGTCACCTTCCTGTTCTTGAAGGCCGATGTGCAGCGCGCCATCATGATGACGCCGAGCATTTACTTCTCCTTCCAGGGTCTGGAAGTGGGCAAGGAATCGCAAGCCAAGCTCGAGATCAAGAACAACTCGGACCAGAACATCACGTTCTCGGACTGGAATGCCGACAACGACATCGTGCTGAACGTTACCGGCAGCAAGACACTTGTCCCAGGCGAGTCGATGGACCTAGTGGCCACGGTCGTTCCGGGCTTGAAGGGTCAGTTCTCCGGTCTCGTTACCGCCAAGACCAATCACCCGGACCACGCAACGCTGGAGATCCGCGCCTACGGCTTTACCAAAGAGAGCGAAAGCCCGGTGTTCCAGAACAACGCGAAGTAACTGTTGCTGTTGGCTGTGAGCTGTTGAAATTGCTCGTAGAATCGAAGCCCTCTGTGCGATCGTGCAGGGGGCTTTTGCTTTAGCGCCTAGCGCCTAGCGCCTAGCGTTTAGCGACTAGCGTTTAGCGCCTAGCGACTAGCGTTTAGCGACTAGCGTTTAGCGACTAGCGTTTAGCGACTAGCGTTTAGCGTTTAGCGCCTAGCGCTTAGCGTTTAGCGACTAGCGTTTAGCGCCTAGCGTTTAGCGTTTAGCGACTAGCGTTTAGCGACTAGCGTTTAGCGCCTAGCGACTAGCGTTTAGCGACTAGTGCGTAGAGTCCTGCAGCTTACAGGCAACAGCTTACAGCCAACAGCAACAGCTCACAGCTCACAGCCAACAGCAACAGCCAACAGCAACAGCAACAGCAACAGCCAACAGCAACAGCTAACAGCCAACAGCTAACAGCCAACAGCAACAGCATCCGTGCACCAGCTGCGTTCACGATCGTCGTTCGTGGCCAGGATCGTGATGCCACCGCGGGACTGCTGACGCTGGATCTGCGCGTGAACGATCGATACGCCGGCGGCGTCGAGCGTAATGGTGGGTTCGTCGAAGATCAGCAGCGCAGGTTCCCGATGCACAGCCAATGCCAGAACGGCACGTTGGCGCAGGCCGCTCGAGAGCGTTCGCACGGCATCGTTGCGTCGGTCGGCCAGCCCCACATCTTCGAGCGTCTGCAGGATCCGCTCGTGGTCCACCGACTCGCCATGAAGCTGCCGCTGCAGTGCGAGCAGTTCGACCGGTGTGAATTCGTCGTAGATGGCCAGATACGGTGCTACAAGGCCTACATGAAAGGGCCGATCCTGCGTTGGGATGTCCCGACCATCAATGGTGAGCGCTACCGAGCCCTGGTCGGGCCGAAGCACACCGGCCAGGATCCGCGCCAGGGTAGACTTGCCCGAGCCATTCGGACCCACGATGCCAACCACGTCTCCGGAGTTGGCGTGTACCGCAACGCCCGAGAGCACGTGCCGGTATCGAAACGTCTTGGCAAGCCCCGTTCCGGTCAGTGTGGTCATCGTCGCACCATCACTTTATGCAGATCTGTGCGCTCGTTGCATTCCACCTGCAGCAGGTAGGTGCCCGGCGTGAGGTTCTGCGGCATGTTGAACGGTACGATGATCCGGTCTTCGTCCAGGGTTACCGTTCCCTGGGCCTGGTGCAGGCCAACGGACTGCACATTCATCAGAGTGACCGTGGCCGCGTCTCCGGGCAGGGCGTCCAGGACCGGCACGGACACCTGGTCGGATTCGGAGAGCACCACGGGCTGTGGGTATGGGCTGGACGGACGCCGTGTAGCGGCCTGGTCGATCCAGGCAGCGATGGCAGGGGGCTCTACGCGAACGCCCCACGAGGTGCCGGCAATGGGAATGTCGGTGCCGGATGGAGACGATGTTACCGTTACCGTGTAGTCCTGTCGGGAAGGAGTCTGCGTATTCTGAAAGGCATCCACGTCGGGCCACGTGATCAGGATCGAGGCCGTTACCGGCGACGTGCTGGTGAGCGAGGGAATAGCGTAACGAAAGGCACGCACTTCGAACGGTCGCAGCGATCCGGAGGTGAGAGCCGACGGTGCTTGTGCGATCTCGTTGACGTGCCAGGCGATCTCCGGCAGGTCTTCGGCACGCAGCAACACCGAGTTCTCGGCGCCGCGCGATCCGGTGTGGTACATGGATGGCAACGTGCGTACGAAGATCGTATCCAGCGGCCGCGCCATGCGTTCGCAGGCCTCGACCAGAGCCGTGAACGGTCGGCTGCCGCGTCTCATCTGATAGAAGATGTTGCCGTACAGGGCATCGGATCGGTTCACGAAGGCATCCGGGAACCAGCCCCACACGTAGCCGTTCAGCGAGTTCGGGTCGCCGAACGCAAATCCTGCCGGCGTGCGGAAGAACTTCGAGGCATACACGGCCCAGTCGTTCAGGTCCGGGTAGCAGGCGATCTCCATGAAGGTGCTCATCAACTCGTAGAGCATCAGCTGCACACCGGCATCGCCAATCAGCGAAAGCTGGGTAACGTGGTGCAATTCGTGCGCGCAGGTCACACGCAATCCGTCCACGCCGAACGTGGCGAACACCGTGTCGCCGAACACATTGGTGTCGGTCGGAGCAAAGTCGTTATCCATCTCGATCCACGATGTGAATCTGGGCCACGGATCTTCGGGTGTGTCGGTGATCAGGGAGTCGGGGATGGTCAGGCCGTAGTAGCCCGTTCCGGCGGACCCTGCCTTCGACAGGTCGATCAGATACACGTCGAGTGCTGGCGAGCCCCCTTCCATCCCGTCGGAGGGCGGGGTGGGCATAGCCTGGTAGCGTTGCTGGGTGGCCCAGGAGTCTACAAGGGCCTCGATGGCGGACTCCACGAAGTCCGGCAGGCCGTTGCCATTGGCATCGGCCGGGGGAACGGCGTTGGAGCCGGTGCGTGTAAAGTGCACGCGGAAGTGTCCATCGGGACTATCGGCAAACTCGGGCAGGTCCGGACGAGGCCGTTCGGCTTGGATACCCTCGGCCAGCTTCTGCACGCGCACGCGTTGATCGGGATCCAGGAAACCGCACCGCACCGGTGGCCGGTCGTTGGCCATCAGCGGGAGGGTGAGCACACTCAGGAGTAGACCGGTCAGTGTGACCGGTAGGGGGCGGGGAGACAGCACGGTCTCAGCGGAACATTTCCTTGATCATGCCCCACGTGCGCTTAACGGTGCTCACGTTGTGCGACACACCGGCAGAGGTCGAATACGTGACCGAGTTGTCGGCATGAACCAGCTTGAGCCGGTAGGTGAAGTACGTGCCGGCAATCTTGCCGTCCGTCCCATCGCCCTTGCCAAAGGCTTCGTCGTCCGTGTACTGATATCCGCGGTTGCTGCCCGAAGCGGCGATCGTGGTCACGTAGCGAAACACCTGATCATCGCCCGCCCGTTCGACCTCGTAGTGCTTCAGATCGCCTTCGGTGGCAGAGCGCCACTCAAGGATCACCGTCGAACCGGTAGAGCGTGCACGGAGGTACTCAACGGTTGCCTCAACGGCCAGAGCCGTAGCAACGGTGAAGAGCACAACAGCGATGAGGGCGAGTACTTTCATGCGATACAAAGATAGGCGAACACCATGCCAAATCCACCCACTTGACGGCGGAATGGACGAAGTGTTACCGCGAATTGTTGTTACTCTGAAGGGGGCTGGCCAGGCTCCTCGATCGTGAGGGCCCTGGACGGGCACTGACCCACGATCTCTCGTACGCGATCGGCCGGTGCGCCTTCGGGTTTGATCCAGGGATTCACCCGCAGATCGAACACCTCCGGCAGGGACCGAAAGCAATTGGCGGAATGCTGACATCGCTCTGGCCTCCACACGACCGTAACTTCGTCTGTGGAATAGCGCTTGATGATCTCTCCCACGGCAGCTCCTCCGATGGTGACCTGATGCAAAAAACGACTTCTCACGTCACTTTGCAAGGGATAATTACACGTAACGGTCGGGTATTACGTTAGTTTTGCGCTGTGGACCGTCTCAAGATCATTCTTGTTTCCCTGTTTCTGCTGGTTGTTGCCGGATCGGTAGCCGGTGTACCGGCCATGATCCATCTGTGCTGCAACGAGCCGGTGGAGCAGGCATGCGCACCGGAGGACTGCTGTGGAGGCGAGGATGAAGCGGCTGAAGACAGCTGCTGCGACACGCAGATCGAGGTGCGAGCCCTTGATGACGAAGCCTCCATGCCGACGGCGAATCTGCCGGGTCCGACCTTTACGCTGATCGACGTGGTCCCACTGGACCACGGATCACTGAGGGCCGTTCAACGTCCCGCATGCCTGACTGCCCATGCCGCCCATGCCCCGGATCCGCCGCCTGAGCGATCCGAGCTCTCCATCTACCGGATCTAAGATCTCCCAAGCCCCCTGCCACCCCTTTCGAACGTCGAGAGGGGGTCACTCATATTGGCTTTGGAGATGTTACATGCGATCGATCTTTCTTGCAGCGCTGATCGCTGCCGGGTTTGCCATGGTACCCGCATCCACCCTGGCACAGATCGGAGTGGTTTCCGGGATGGTCCACAGCGGAACCGACATGCAGCCCCTTGCGTCGGCAACGGTCCGTTGGAAGGGAACGAATACCGGTACCTTCACCGGGCCTGACGGTTGGTTCACGATCTCGCGCGTAGCGGAAGCCGACACGCTGGTGATCAGCTATGTGGGTTTTGCACCGCTGATCCTGGTAGCGCCGGACGACACCGTCCATGTGATGCTGGAGGCCACAACGGAAGCCGAAGTGTCGGTAGAGGCTGACGCCAGCACGATCAGCCGCGCACCGATCCGTACGGAGACAGTGACCAGAAAGGAACTCACGCGTGCTGCCTGCTGCTCGCTGGCGGAATCGTTCGAGCGCAGTCCGAGTGTGGAGGTGTCGTTCACCGATGCCGTGAGTGGTGCGCGCACGATCCGTCTGTTGGGACTGAGCGGCCAGTACACGCAGATGCTCACCGATGCTGTTCCATTGATGCGAGCGATCGAGATCCCCTTTGGACTCGACCACATCCCTGGCCCGTTCATGGACAACATCAGTATCGCGAAGGGGGCTGCCACGGTGTCCAACGGTTACGAAGGCCAAACCGGCGTGATCAACGTCTGTCTGTTGGACCCGCTGGTGACCGAAGAGAAGCTGTACGTGAATGCCTACGTGAACACGATGGCTCGCGCAGAGTTGAACCTGTATGGGGCGCAACAGCTGTCCGACGAGCTGGCCACGATCACCATGCTGCATGGACGCCTGCAGCAGCGCGAGATCGACAACAACGGCGACGGCTTTATGGACACGCCGAAGTTCCAGCAGCTGAATGTCTTCAACAAGTGGCGGTTCAACGACGACGAGACCGAGTGGCAGTTCTTCATTCACGGATTGGTGGATGAATACACGTCCGGACAGCTGGAGGGGACGGAGCCTACCGATCCGGCAATGGGGTTGTACACCATCGGTACGAACATCGAGCGGTTGGAATCCTACATGAAGTATGGATTGTTGAATGTGTTCGACGATCTGGAGCAGAGCTCGCTGGCGTTCGTACTCTCGGGAGTGATGCACAACATGGAGTCGGCCTTCGGCGATCGGACCGTAGACGCACGGCAGCGGACGCTGCAGGCCAAGGCGATCCTGACAGCCACTCTGTCGAGTGACCTGGTGCTGAATACCGGACTGAGCTACGTGCTCGACGATGTTCGAGAGTCGCTGGCCGCTACGCGACTGGAGCGCCAGGAGTCCGTACCCGGCGTGTACGCCGAGGCCACATGGACCCCTCTGGAGCCATTGAGCCTGGTGGGCGGCCTCCGTTATGATCAGCACAATCTCTATGGAGGATTTACCACGCCTCGAGTGCATGCGCGATGGAGCGTGTCGGACTTCACGTCCGTGCGGGCCTCTGCCGGCCGTGGCTGGCGGGTACCAAGTGTGATCACGGAGAACCTATCGGCCTACATCAACAGCCGGACATTGAATTTCGACAGCGCGTTCCGTCCGGAAGAGTCCTGGAACTACGGAGGCAGTATCACCACGTCCTTCAGCATTGGCGGACGTCCGGTGGTAGTGGATGCCGAGGTCTATCACACCGAGTTCGACAACAAGGTGGTGGTCGATTTCGACCGCAGTGCACGCCACGTGTGGGTGACCAACCTTACGGGTCGGTCCTACTCGACATCTGCCATGGCGCAGGTGCAATTCACACCGGTACCACGGTTGGATCTTGGGGTGGCGTATCGGTGGATCGACGTGCAAGCCCCTTACAATGGCACGCTGCAGCAGGCGCCGATGGTGTCGAGAGACCGCGTGCTGCTCACGGCCGCCTGGGAAACAGTGGGAAGCACCTGGCAGGTGGACGCCACGATGCAGTATTATGGTCCGGGCCGGCTGCCGACCACCGCCGAGAATCCGACGGCCTATCAGCGGGGCGACACCTATCCCGGCTACGTGCGGGTGAACGGTCAGATCACCCACCGCATCGGCGCATGGGATGTGTACCTCGGCGGCGAGAACCTGAACGGCTTTATCCAGCAGGATCCGGTGATCGCTGCTGACGATCCATTCAGCACCTACTTCGATGCATCGCTGGCATGGGGTCCGACGAGTCCGCGCATGGCTTATCTGGGCGTGCGGTGGCGGGTGGAGTAGGGGACCCCACCAACCCATCCGGGATTACTCATCCGGGAGTTTATCCGGGATGAGTAATCCCGGATAAACTCCCGGATCATGTCATCTCAAGTTCGTCGAACAGCGTGACATGCACCCAATCAGACTATATCAGGCCGGTTTTTGATAGATCCTGAAGAAACTCCGGACTGTCAAAAGTATTGGACTGCATATCCGCTGTAACAAAGGCATCATAGTGTCCAGGCCCACCAAAGACGGCTCGGACAAACTGATGGTCGCCTTGGATGTATGTGCGCTTTCCTATGGCTTCCCTGAAGTCCGAGAATTCCCAGCCGAAGGGATGCGTCACAAGTCCTGCCTTCACTGGATTGAGGTGGATGTATCGCAGGGCTGTCTTGAAGTATCTGTCATCGCTTACATGCGACGCGTGAAATCTGCCCTGGAAAATGGTCCCTGAGCGACGCAAGTACTGGTTCACCATGCGAGAGAATTGCGCACATGTGTTCCCGATGAACCGTGAGAGGTCGCCTCCCTCTTCAACTCGTACGAGCAAGTGAATGTGGTTGGGCATCAGGCACAACGCCAATACGGAGATCTTGTAGCGATCCGCATAGTGGTGCATCAGCTTGATGAACAGATGATACTGGTGATCACTCAGAAAGAGAGTGATCTTGAGCGCGCCACGATTAACGACGTGGTAGACTTCGCCTGGTGCAAAGTGCTGTCTTCTGGCTGGCATGTCTGCCCCCTACAATGAGTGGTTGATGGTATGCCACCCGTGTAGGTTGAGCGCGGAAATGTGACGATCCGGGATTACTCATCCCGGATTCAATCCGGGATGAGTAATCCCGGATCGTTTGGCGATTCGTTTGGCGATTCTACTTCAACGGGCTCGCCAGGTGCGGTAGCGTCGGCAGGTCGCCGTCCTGTTGGCGGATCTCCACATCTTCGAACAACAGGTCCGGCGTGATGATGGTGCTCATCACGAACTGGGCTCCGCCACTGATGAAGGCCGGGATCACGGAGGGGGCCAGGTAGTTATGCACCGTGCCGCTGGTGCCAACGTTCAGGATGTCCTTGAAGGCGAACGTGGAGAGACCGGCGATCTCTGTGCCACGCAGCGGTTCTTCGCGACCGTCGGGGTAAAGCTTCACCGCTTCCAGTGCCAGCAGCGACCCCGGCTCGAGGCGCATGGAGAAGTCGCCCATCAGCATCGGAAACAAGCCAGTCATCAGCAGGTTGCGATCCAACACCGAGCGAACGATCACACCATACTCCAGCTCGCGGTCCCGGACCAACTCGAGCAACCGGGCTCGCATTGCCTGGGGATCCTTGCGGCGTGATTCGTCTTTGCAGGTCACATCGATCACCGACAGCATGGCGCCGCCACCACGGTGATGACCATTGCTGTGGCGAACCCTGCGCGTGGGCACTCGGCTCGCTAGCAGGGTCTTCAGATACCCATTCTCTACCAGGATCACATCCTCAGCCTCGATGCCCTCATCGTCCAGCTCGTAATGTCCCGCTACGGGTGTGTCTCCAGCTCGATCCATCGAGGGAAGCGCTTTCACGGTGAGAAACTCCGGCAGGACCCGTGCGCCGATCTTGTTCTGGAAGGCATACGTTCGGTCTCCCGTGGAAAAGCCCCCTTCGGAAAGGGGCTTGCGTTGCGCCACCAGATTGGGCGCAAACTCCTGCGCCAGCACCTGAGCAGCTGCCTGACCCTCGAAGAGTACCGGACCGGAATACGGTTCCATGGTCGGTGCGGCTTGCTGCCGGCGAAGATTCTGGATCATGGCGTTGGCGGCACGCTTTAGCGAGTCTACCGACGGTAGATCTTCGGGATCGATGCTGTAGGCCGCATAGGCATCACTCAACGGCATGCCATCCGGTGCCTGCGTTACGGCGATCATCTCGAAGCCGGTGAAGCAGTCGAACTTGTGCATCCGGCGCCCCTCGGTATTCAGGTAGAACACCTCTTCGGGGACAAACTCCATACCGACGCGCGAGCCATGAACGTGTGGCGCATCGCGAAACACGGCGCTCACGGATTCCACCATACGGGTCACCTGTTCAGGAGCGATCGTCAGCCCCTGGTGACTCAGGTCTTCGACCACCTCTGCCGGCATCAGTGTATAGTCCCATGTGGTGTCGGACCGCGTGCGGTTCTTGAGCGACGCGGTCTTCTTGGCATACACTTCCACAGCCTGCTTGTAGCAGGCATCCGTGGCCAGCCACAGCTCCCGGCGCAACGCCTCGTAACTGGGCTCAAGGGCCAGGCGGCGATTCTTGAATCCCTCTTCGTCATCGCTCGAGCCAAAGAAGCCCAGCGACACGTCGAAGAAGTTCGTGTTGTCGAACGACGGGTCGCCTACGCGCACGCGTACGGTCAGAGTCATCACGGTACTGGTGTCGAGATCGTCCACCGTACCCAGGATCGCATGCGCTCCAACCCGATGGCGCTTGGTGAGCAGATACTCGATGTGGTACGGACGCGGCAGATCGCCGATCCGCAGTTCACGCATCGATCGGTCCAGCTCGTCGTGCATGGCACGGAAGATGTCGTCTGTTGCGGTTGCGGTTGCTGTTGCTGTGATGCTGAGTAGAATCAACATCAGGCACAGGGCACGCGGCACTCTCCGCCTCCACTCGCTACTCGCTACTCGCTGCTCGCTACTCCCTACTCGCTGCTCGCTACTCGCTACTCGCTGCTCGCTGCTCATTGTCCTGCTCCCGGTGTGGTGGAAGTGGGGTCCGACAGCAGCGGCGGCTTGGCCTGCGACTTCTGCTTTTTCTGCACCTCGATCATGCTTACCAGGAGCGAGGGCGATGAAGCGCTCACGGGCACGCCGCCCGACTCCGCGCCGCACACGCCGTTGAAGATGCCCAGATCGTCTGCGGCAGCAACGATGTTGTTGAACGTGGTCAGCGGTGTGCCGATCAGGTCCACGCCGCGCACCAGCTCGTCCGGACGTCCGTCAGCGAAGATCTTGTAGACCACCAGAGGCTGTACGTTAAAGGCATTCGGTACGGTCCGCCCGGTGAACGTGAACCCGCCCTGGATGTCTTCGAACAGCAGGCCGTACTCCTTGTTCTGTGCGCGGCATTCAGCGCGCAGCATCGAGCGCAGACTGTCGGAGCTGACGTGGGTGCTGGCACTGACCAGCAGGTTGCTCTGACGCGCCACCGGTTTGAATCCTGCCTGACGCCGACCGTGGCCGTTACTGTGATCGAAACCTTCGATCGGAGCGCGCGACATCAGGAAGCCCTTGAATACGCCGTTCTCTACAGCTGTGACCTTCTGTGCCGGGATGCCTTCATCGTCGTACTCGTAGGCACCTACAACATCCACACCGCCAAGGGAACGGATCGTTGGGTCGAAGACCACATCGATGAAGTCCGGCAGGATCCGCTGACCCACAAAGCTCTTGAAGGTCTGACTGCTGTTGGCGTCCTTTTGCCGATGGCCTTCTACACGGTGACCAAAGATCTCGTGAAAGAACACCCCAGCCGAACGTCCGCTCAGGATCGCCGGCCCGGAATAGGTCTCCATCAGCGGAGCCGTGCGCAGGCGCAGGCACAGGTCCAGCATCCGCTCGGCGTCGGCCTTCATGGCCATAGCGGACGGCAGGCGGTCGGCCGCATAGGCCGAATAACTCTCGTACAGCGGCAGACTCATGCCATCGTCGGCCTTGGTCTTCACGATGATGAAGACCTTCACGATCGGCTCGTACAACTGCACCACCGTGCCTTCGCTGTTCACGATGGTCTTGACCACCTGCTCAGCTTCGAAACTCACCTGGCCGGTGGTGATCTCGGGGTGTCCCACGAAGATCCCGGACAGCATACGCAGTCGGTCTCGCCACGCCGTGGTATCGAACTCGAAGGGGGCTGGACGCTGAAGGTAGCGCACCCTCTGCTCTCGAGACAGATCGGCTGAGGTGTCTTCTTCGCGGACCTTCACCTGCAGATTGGCCACGACCTTCTGGTAACGTTCTGCGGCAGAACGATAGGCCTTGTCCGTGGCCCTCCAGATCACGGAGCGCAGCGCCAACACGTCGTCGCCCATCGGCAGCGATACCCCACGGGTACCGCGGCCCATTTCAAATGCGATGCCACGGATGGAGCGCGTATTGTCCAGCTCGTGCGACCCCACGCGCAGATCCACATCCAGCACGCGGCGCGTAGTGGAATTCTCCAGCAGCATGTGGCCGAACGAGGCCAGCATGGTGGTGCTGGACGTCTGTGTGACGCCGTAGGACAGAAAGTAGGGGGCTGGTGCCGACGTGGCCAGTCCGGCCATCGTGCGTTCGAGTTCCTGCTGCAGGGCCGTGAGCACGGCATCGGAAGCACGGAGTGTTGGAGACGAGCTCAGTGCCATGGCCAGCAGCCACGCACCAACGAGCCCCTTACTCCAGAATGGTCTTTCGGACAACGTTGAGATCCTTGTCGAGTTCATAGACGATGGGTACACCCGTGGCCACCTCGGTCTTGAGGATCTGCTCCGGGCTGAGGTGTTCGACGAACATGATAAGAGCCCGCAGGGAGTTGCCGTGGGCCACCACCAGCACGTCCTTGCCGTCCTTGAGCAGGGGTACGATCTGACTGTTGTAGTAGGGGGCTACTCGTTCCTGGGTGTCCTTGAGCGATTCGCCGTTTGGCGGGGCAACGTCGTAGGACCGACGCCAGATGTGCACTTGCTCGTCTCCGTGCTTGGCGGCTGTCTCGGCTTTGTTCAGACCCTGCAGCTCGCCATAGTGACGTTCG
>JANJTN010000209.1 GCA_024711065.1 bacterium | reverse complement strand
CTAATACACTCATGCACTAATACACTCATGCACTCATGCACTCATGCACTCATGAGTTGACTGATCATTAGCCAATGAGTGCATTAGTGCATTAGTGCATTTGCCAGGTCTTCGATCAGGTCTTCCACGTCTTCGATGCCGACGCTGAGGCGGATCAGGCCTTCAGTGATACCCAGTTTCTCGCGCTGCTCAACGGGGACGCTGCCGTGGGTCATGGAGACCGGGTGGCAGACGAGGGACTCCACGCCTCCGAGCGACTCGGCCAGGCAGAAGAGCTTCAGGTTCTTGGTGACCTGCACAGCCTTTGCGAGCGAGCCCAGTTCAACGGAGATCATACCACTGAAGCCGCTCATCTGGCTCTTCGCAAGATCGTGTTGCGGGTGGGAGGGCAGTCCAGGGTAGTGCACGGCGTTGACGGACGGGTGCTGTTCGAGCCACTCGGCAATGCGTTGGGCATTGGCGGCGTGGCGATCCATGCGTACGTGCAGGGTCTTGGCCGACCGAAGGCATAACCAGCATTCCAGCGGACCCGGAACGGCTCCGACGGCGTTCTGCAGGAATGTGAGGTCGTCCGCAAGATGCTGATGGCGCGTAGCCACGATGCCATGGACCAGGTCGCTGTGACCGCCCAGATACTTCGTGGCGGAATGCACCACGATATCAGCGCCGAGTTGCAGCGGACGTTGAAAGTAGGGTGACGCAAAGGTGTTATCTACCACCATCACTGCCCCGATCTCTTGGGAGATCGCCGCCACACCGCGAAGATCGGTGATCGTCATCATCGGATTGGTCGGCGTTTCGGTGTAGATCATCTTCGTGTTCGGCTGCACGGCCGCCCGAATATTGTCCAGGTTGCGCATGTCCACGTACGAGAACGTTAGACCAAATCGTGTCAGCACTTTGGACGCCAGGCGGTAGGTACCACCGTACATGTCTTCGGCCATGATCACGTGGTCACCAGCGTTCAGTAGACGCATCACGGCATCCACGGCAGCTGAACCGCTACCAAAGGCGAAGGCGGCCAAGCCCCCTTCCATCTCGGCCAAACACGTCTCCCAGCGGGAGCGGGTAGGGTTCTGTGTACGCGCGTATTCCCAGCCTTTATGCTTGCCGATCTCTTCTTGAGCGTAGGTGGACGTCTGGTACAAGGGAACGGTCACGGCCCCGGTCAGTTCATCGGGTTCCTGTCCCACATGGATGGCGGCGGTCGAGAATTTCATGGTTTCCTCTTCAGAAATGAAAACGACCAGCATCGCTGGTCGTTCAAGATCGATCGGTGGCCTGCCGTTCGGTGGCAGGGGCCGGGTCAGCGGCTCAGATAGAACTTTGCCGCGCGCCGGAAGTTGTCGCCTTGCAGAATACACACGTACACGCCTTCCGGAAGGTCGGACACCGGAGTGGTGTACTCGTGTTCACCTCTGGAAGCCGGTCCGGCAAAGACATCGGCCATCTTCTTGCCAAGCATGTTATAGATGCCAACCTCTATGCGGGTCTGGTCGGAGGCAAGATTCACTTGGGCGGTGAAGACATCCGAGCTGGCTCTGGCAGACACGATGCGGCTATCGTTGGCAGCCGTGTCTCTGCTCACATTGGTACGCTGGGAGGCAGGGGCCGTGGAACCGGCTTGCTTGCCAAGCGCCGCAACGATGGTCTCGGCCGCACCCAACGTAGGCGAACTCATCCGTAACGCCTTGGTAGAAACGGCCTTACGAGCCTCGCTGATACCGCGCTTCGACGTATCGGCCGAAGCAACATACACCGACGTGGCCAGTACGCTGGCCACGAGAGTTGCGAACAGTCCCAAGCGGGCGATATGGTAGACGCGTGTCATCATGCGGGGAGCATGGTTCCTTGGCAAATGTACATCGCCGAGGTGAGACGCGCAACCTTCATGCCAGGTTACAAAAAGCAGAAAGCCCGCCGAGGCGGGCTTTCTGTTCTTCTTCTTCCGTGGTAAGGGGCTTAGTTGCCGATCACCACTTGCTGCGTTTGCGTGAAGCCTGCCGACTGCAAACGCAGGAAGTAGACTCCGTTGCCAAGGTTGGTCGTCGGGAATTCGATGGTGTACTCTCCTTCGGTCAGTGTCTGATCCACCAAGCGTTGGACCACCTGTCCGCGGAGATCGATCACTTCGATCACGGTCGGCGCCTTGATGCCGATCGCAAAGTCTGCCCGAGCACGTCCGGCAGTGACCGGGTTCGGTGTGATCGGATTGAAGGCGAACTGGGTACCGCCGATGTCCACCACGCGTTTCGTGAGCGCGCAGTTGGTGATCTCGGTCGAAGTGCCGTCCGTATACGGCACCAGACAGGCGCGATCGAAGGTAAGCTCCAGTTCCTGATCGTTCGAGAAGGTCGGTCCCAGCAGCAGGGTCATCGTGAACGTGAACAGATCGCCATCACCGGGGATCGGCGTAGTACCATTGGCGGAGAACGTGATCGACGAGTTGTTCGTACCAGCGATCGGGGCAACCACAGGAGCAGCGAGCACCCAGTCGGCCGGGAGGCCGACGCGCTGAACCGAGCCACGATTCAGAGCCAGTGACGTGGTTGGGTAGATCACGGTGGCAACGAACTGAGTGACGTTGGCGCGATTCCAGTTCGTGGAGGTTGCGTCGACCGTAAAGGTCACCTGATCGTCATCCGCCGGATTCACGATCTGGCCTTCGATGTCGTTGCTCAGGGTCATCGTCACGGGAATCACAAAGCCAACACCGCGAATATTCGCATAGGTGTCTGGCGCCAGTTCATTCTGATCGCCTTGCACGTAATTACGGATATGGAACTGCGCGGTGTACGTACGGTCGTTCCACGGAGC
>JANJTN010000206.1 GCA_024711065.1 bacterium | reverse complement strand
ACGCCGATGCCGAACGTTCCGTTGCTGCCCCAGGTACTCCACACGGCCGGACGGATACCGGCAAGGTCAAACGTTCCCGGGTACACCTGCAGGATCACGGTCTGGTCCTCCTGTCCACTGGCTGTGATCGAGGCCATCAGGGAACCATTCCGATCCCAGAAGACCCCACCCGTGGGCACCAGATGAGTGCTCAGCACCCGAGCGCGCTCGTCGACCATGTACAGGTACTTTCCGCGCGCACCAACACCAACACTGATACTGTTCTCGGTGTCAAAACGATACGAGCCCCCTGCCATGTTGCTCATCCCCATCAGGTAGAACACGCTCCAGTTGTCGAGGCCGGGAATGTTCCACTTCAGGGAGTAGTACAGTCCATTGTTGCCCAGCTGCCCGTGCGGAAAGGTGATAACGGGGATGTTACTCCAGTCGCTCATATGCAGGGTGTTCGCAAAGAAGCCGGCAACATCATCGCTTGTAAAGAGCAATACGCCGAGCCAGTCAAAGAATAGCAGATCCGCTACAGGATCGGTGTTGTATCCTCGGTAGTCTTCGGCCTCTACGACTTCGTTCAGGATGTGGTAGGCGGCGATCGTGCCGATGGCCCATGCCGCGGGGGCGTCTACATCATTGTAGTCGAACCACTCCTCCAGCATCCGGTACGTCATGCCACCACCGATCAGGTGCAACTGATAGTTGGGCAACCACTGACCGCCCTCGGTCGAGAACGTCAACGGAAAGATCTCCGTCTTGAGGAACGTCCACCACCCGATCTGCGAGATCGTTGCCCCCGGGTGCAGCACGGTATTCTCCCACACATTCGCGAAGCCACTGCCATACGGAAGTGTCGTGATCTCTCGGTTACGACCATCCAATTGCAGAACGTCATAGCTGCCATTCAGGATCACATTCCACGGCGTGAACATCGCCATGCTGCCGTAGTCGTACGGACGGTAGAAGAAGTACGTGGTGTCGGTTGCTGTGGGCTGTTGCTGTGGGCTGTTGCTGTTGCTGTTGGCTGTTGCTGTTGCTGTTGCTGTTAGCGGTTGCTGGCTAACGTGATCTCAGTGCGGGCAGATGTCGACGTTGTTCGTTCCACGCGGACGCCGGCTGCCTCGACGGCTGCAGCAAGTTCATCGATCGTGCCGTTCAGATGGCCGGGGATCTGTGAGATCCGGATCACGTCTTGCGGGTTCAGTTCGCCAAGGATCTCCCGTTGCAGAAAGCGCATGGCTGCTTCGGCGGATGCAGCCGACTCGTACACCGAGAACCCGTATCGCTCTTCGGGTGCACTGCCGGTAATAGCGCCGGCTACGGCACATCGATGCACACGCACATCAGTATCGAACAAGAGCAGCGATCGTTCGGTCACATTGCAACGCTCGAACACCCGAACAGGAGCGCCGGCACAACACCGAATGGCGATCTCGTGAGCGCCTGGCGGAACCTCTACGGGAAGATCATGGTCCAGCGTGAGGGACGACAGCAGATAACCTCTGCAGCCGGTGATGTTGGCGATCACGTAGGTGGTCAGCGGACACGTATAGCGCACATGCAGGTGCTCGACTAGCTGACGCGACTCGGCTCGAAACCACGTTGGCACGCCATCGACCACCCGGATGAATCGGACCTGTCCGTCGCGCAGTTCAAAGCCATACTCGTCCTGCGCCGTATTCAGCCCCTTACCCAGATTGCGCGCCGAGATCCACCGGTACCCACTCAGGTTGCCAAAGTAGACGTTGGCCTTGAAGTACACATCCAGTCCACCATAACCCGGATACCGGTTAGAGTACAGGAAGAACGAATCACGGCTTGCAGAAAAACCGGTGGTGCCCTCGATGAAGTCCACACCACCCGCCGTGCGCATCTGCACGTCTGGCATGTCTTGAATGTAAGGGGCTTGTTGCGGCGTTGCCAGCGGCGTTACGTCCCACAGGTCGCAGCACTCGTCCCACAACGCTGCCTGCTCCTGACCATGAGCATGATCGATGGTTGCGTCGGAAATGTCCTGCAGTACCCGTGTGCGAATACTGTCGCGCTCGGCCTGCGTGGTCGCTGCCAGCCAGGCGGTGCGGTAGGCGTGTAGGCGCACGTCCTGCTCGTTGGTGGACGCAGGCAGGAGCAACGAGAGCACGATCGTGGCGGATAGGAGAGACACCGTCATACCAACAACCTACATCAGAACGGCGTCCACGCAAAAGCTACGGTAGGCACCACGGCCGGACCCGGAACAATGGTAAGGCCGAAGTCCATAGCCACGGCCGTGCTGGTCATCCGCAGACCCAGGTACAGAGCCGTGTTGCTGGGACGCGTCAAGTCGGCGTTCCAGAGCTCGCCCACGAAGTGCAGGTTGCGCATCTCGGGAAAGCGCGTGTCCAGTCCGATACCCACACCAAAGGTGCCGTTGGGGAGCGAAAAGTTCACCGGACCAAAGAAGTCGCCAGCGGTCAGGATATAGGAATCATCACCAGCCACCTTCGCGAACATCATCAAGGATGCTTGGGTACGCTTGCCGGTGAACGTAGCTACGCCGTAGAGATGACCCATGAAGTTCACATCGTTCAGCCACCCACCGTTGATGCCCAGGGCATAGTACTGCTCGCCGTCCTCCACCAGACCGTTGTCGGACTTGTACACCGTGAATTTCATATTCACCACGGAGATCTGCTCGCCCCAGTCGATGCCGGGGATCAGGGTCCGGCCTGCCGTCATCGAGAACCACTCACCAATGCCGAAACCGAAGTACGGCATCACGCCTTCGATCAGAGCCAAGAAATGGTCATTCCGTATGGGCTGGGCTGTTGGTAGCAGGTAGCCGCGGTGACGGTGGCGGTAGGCATCCTGCACGGTAGAGATCCAGGCGATCTCGTGGGCATAGATCTTGGCCCGCCCGATCGTGGCGGCGATCCGCACGAACACTCCGGCGCTGTCTTCCTTGAACTCCACAATGGGTCCGGTCAGCACATCACCGTTCTCCAACCGGATGATGTACGTGGCGTCGTCGTCGAACTCCATCGCCAGCAGCTCGTCGTCCGTGAGCGCACTGGCCACAGCCGCTACCGTAAGCAAGAGTGTCAGTATGGTTGTGAGGAGTTTCAACGGCTTGAGGGCTTGAGTTAATGGCTAAATGCTAAATGCTAAATGCTAAACGCTAAACGCTAGACGCTAAACGCTATCCGAAAGAGCTAACTGTCCGCACGCGGCATCGATATCCAGGCCCGAAGAACTGCGGATCAGGACGTGCACATCTTCTTCGCGCAGTCGATCGATGAACCACTGGAGGCGTTCAGGCGAAGTGGGACGCAATTCCGCGGCAAATCCTGTAGGGTGGGTGAAATCGATCTCGTGGAACGGGATCACGTTCACCTTGGTTGGGAATCTTCGTGCCATCTTGGCCAGACGCTTCACGTCCTCTTCCGTGTCGTTGAGTCCATCAAAGAGGATGTACTCAAAGGTGATGCTCTTTCGGGTGATCCGGTAATAGGTCTCCAACGCGTCCATCACTACGGGCAGAGGCCAGCGTTTGGCGATCGGCATCAGTTTTTCGCGGAGGCCTTGCGTGGTGGCATGCAGACTGAGCGCCAGCTTGATGATCTTGCCCTCTTCGGCCATTCGCAGGATGCCCGGCACCACGCCGGCCGTGCTCAGTGTGGTACGCCGCGGCGCCACCATGTTGGTGCGCTGATCGTTGAAGATCTGCGTGGCCCGCATCACGGCTTCGTAGTTGTTCATGGGCTCGCCCATGCCCATGTAGACGATGTTGGTGATCGGCTTCTCGGAGTACTTCTGGGCCTGGAGGAACTGATCCACGATCTCGCCGCTGGAGAGATTACGGGTCAGATTCAGCGTGGCTGTAGCACAGAACTCACAGCCCAGGTTACATCCCACCTGCGTGCTGATGCAGAGTGTGCGCCGACGTGGATGGCCGTCCTCTTCGATCATCTCGCTGGGAATGAGCACACTCTCGATGGTGCGGCCATCCCACAACTCGAACAGGAACTTCTTGGTGCCGTCCTCGCTCTCCTGCAGGTGCTTGAGCGTGACGCTCTGCATCCGGAATTCTGTTGCAAGCTTCTCCTGCAGATCCGCCGGCAGCACATGCATCTGACGCACATCGTCGATCCGGTTGATGTACGTCGCATCGTACACTTGTCGGGCCCGATACTTCCTGATGCCGTGCTCTTCGAACAGGCGCTCGAACTCGGCGACGGGGTGCCCTTTCAGCTCGATCGGACCTGGGACGATATCACGTTTTGGCGTTGCCATCGGGCAAAGATAGGGGGTGGCCGACGGGAGAGTACATCGTCTACGCGAACTGGTCCTGCAGACAAGCCCCTTGCTGCAGAACCAGGATCGTGTGCGATATGGGTCGGATCAGCGTCCGAGCATCGCAGAGACCGACGGAGTGAATCGTAGGTAGACCTGAGCCGAGATGGGTGTGGATCCGTACACGGCTTCCAGGTCGTGACTGATAAAGTCGACCTTGCCCTGGGCGCCGACACTGAGGTCGATCTCGGCGAGAGACACCAGGCGTTGTGAGATGCCGGCGCTGATCGAGGTGATGTTCTCGATGGTACCGTGCGCATCCTCGCCGGAGATGCCCAGCTCGTCCAGCGACTTCTGCACCCACTCTGCGCGCAGGTAGGGGATCGTACCATTCAGATCCACGGCAGCCTCGGCGATCACGGCAAACTCTTCGTGTCCATGACCCGCATTGTTGTGACCAAGGGCCAGGACACCGGTCCACCAAGCACCAGGCTCACGAAAGGCGAACTGCATGGAGGCTGTAGTGCGGATCACGTCGTCCGTGCTGCCGAACTCCGGTTCGTTCAGATACCCCTGGGAGACCTGCGCCGTGATGTTCCGGGACGGAGCCCACGATACGCGCCACGAGTAAGAGTCGAACAAAGGCTTGTCGAAGTCGTAGCGATTCTCGTCCGGCTCTTTACCGGTGAAGATGCTGCCTTCGACCTTGACGGTGCCTACTCGGAGGCCGAGGGTACCAACGCCAAAGACGATATGTGTGGCGTCCAGCCAGTGGTGTCCCAGTGGTGCGTCCGGATTGGCAATGCTGGACGCCCGGTGCATGAAGGCCGTGGGACCCATGGCCGGCTCGCCGGGATATCC
>JANJTN010000175.1 GCA_024711065.1 bacterium | reverse complement strand
GAATGTCGGCGACCGCCTCGCGGAACATGGAGATCAGGAGCTGATCTACCTCTTTGGGAGCATGCTGGCCGATCACGTACTGATCCAGCTGTGATTTGATCTCGGAGGGCTTTGGGAGCGACGCCAGATCGGAGCCCAGGGTGGGTTGCTGCGCGTTCTTCCGCAGGATCTCTACGGAGTTCTGAACGCAGATATCGCACATGTAGGCACCCTTGCCGGCGATCAGGCTGGTAACCTCGCGAGAGCTGCGTCCGCAGAACGAACAATGCAGTTCTTCGGGGTGATCCGTCTTCGTGGTGTTGCTCATGTGGCGTCCCTGAGTTGTCTGCGTCCCTAGAGGTCCCTTCGTGGAGCCGATCAGTCCTTCTTGGCTACGGACTCGGGGCGCTCGAGCACCTTATCGATGAGGCCGTAGTTCAAGGCTTCCTGCGACGTCATGTAGTTGTCGCGATCCGCATCGTGTTTGATCGTCTCGTAGTCCCTGCCCGAATGCTTGCTGATGATGTTATACAGCATATCCCGCGTTCGGAGCATTTCCTTCGTGTAGATCTCGATATCTGCCGCCTGCCCCTGAGTCCCCCCAAGTGGCTGGTGCATCATGATCTTCGAATGTGGCAAAGCAAACCGCTTGCCAGATGCACCGGCGCAGAGGAGCACCTGCGCCATGGAGGCGGCCATGCCAACGCAAATCGTTGAAATATCAGGCTTTACGAATTGCATGGTATCGTAGATCGCCATGCCGGCCGAAACGCTGCCACCCGGCGAATTGATGTAGAGTGAGATGTCCTTGTTCGGATCCTCACTTTGCAGGAAGAGCAACTGGGCGATCGTCAGGCTGGCGATGGTATCGTCGATCGGGGTGCCGATGAAGACGATCCGTTCCTTGAGCAGGCGCGAGTAGATGTCGTAGGCACGTTCTCCGCGGCTGGTCTGCTCGACCACCATGGGTACGAGTTGGCTGTACATGCTGGGTACTTTCTGGGAGTGTTTATACCACCGGTTCTTGCGATTCGGCGTTGACGTCGGTGACCACGGCATAGTCTATGAGCACATTCATCACCTTCTCGGCCAACAGCTGATCCTCGATCTGGCGATTGGAACGCATCAACATCCGCAGCTGATCTTCGGGGAGCCCGAAGCGTTCGGCAGCCGCGGTCAGGTCGGCATCTTCGACCTCGATCTTCTCGGCGTCGATGATCGCATTGCGGATGAGTTCCCACCGTACGATGCGTTCAGCGGACGGTTTGAACTCGTCTTCGAGATCGTGAGCGGTGAGTTGATCAATGCCCGGAGCGCCCTCGTTGCGCTTCTTGAAATCGTCGAACAACTGGTGTACCACCGCGTGAACCAGCGAGCTTGGTACTTCCATTTCGTGGGCGTTCACCAATTGGTCCACGATCTGGTTCTCGACCGCGTTGCGAGAGGACCGTTCAAAGTAGTCGCTCAGCTGACGCTCGATATCGGCACGCAGCTCTTCGGTGGTGGCAAAACGTCCACCGGTAATGGTCTCAGCGAATTCGTTGGTGAATTCGGCAGGCACCACTTTCTGGATATCGGTCACGGCCACCTGATAGGAAGGGGGCTCGCCCTGCTCATCGGTGGTTTCGGCGGTGTACTGGATGGTGTCGCCAACCTTCTTGTCGGCCAGCGAGTTGCGCAGATGCATGTCCACCTGGTCGTCATCCAGGAACACCCGCTCTTCGTGCGGCTCGTTGCCAACGATCGGCATACCCGAGGCCTTGTCCAGCTCGTGCATGTTCACGGTGACCACGTACATCGTATCGGTGGTCTGCTCAGCGGGCTCGAAGGAAGCGGCCCGCAGACAAATGCGGTCGATCTCTTCCTGGACGTCTCCTTCGGTCACCGGGCGAACCGGTCTCGACACCGTCAGGTTTCGATACTCCCCAAGCTCGAACTCGGGCATCACTTCAAAGACGATCGTGAAGGTCACGCCATCCAGGGTCTTCTCGATGTCCGTCAGTGCCGGATTACCCACCACGCGCAGGTTGTCTGCCGTAGCAAAGGCTCTGAATTCAGCGTCGGCGATGGACTCCAGGGCCTCGTTCTCGATCTCGGCGCCAAAGCGCTGTTTGATCACGGCCGGCGGCACCTTGCCCTTGCGGAATCCGGGCAGGCTGATGTTCGCAGCGGCGCGCTTGTAGGCTTCTTGATAATGGGGCTTGAGTTCCTCGGCGGTCAGCGAAAGCTTCGCTTCGCGCTGGCTTCCACCAAGGTTGTTCAGGATCTGTTCCAACGTTCGGTCTCCTCGAAAAATCGGTGGTGCGGAAGGAGAGACTCGAACTCTCAAGGGTTGCCCCGCCAGATCCTAAGTCTGGTGCGTCTGCCAATTTCGCCACTTCCGCAGAACCACAAAGATACGAAGAGTGTGCCTGGTGCCGAGTGCCCGGTGCCGAACGCCTAGCGTAAGTGGCTGCCATTTGGCACAGGCTGATCCGGTACAGCCAGTACCACCGATCCGTCAGGGCGGATGAAGCCGCAGACCAGGACTTCGCTGATCCACGGACCGATCTGCTTTGGAGGGAAATTGCACACGCAGAGCACCTGGCGTCCCACCAGGTCTTCCGGGAGGTACAGATCCGTGATCTGGGCGCTGGACGTGCGAACGTCGCCGTCCCCTAGGTCCACCCAGAGCCGGTAGGCGGGTTTGCGGGCCTCGGGAAAGGGCTCGGCGCGGGTGATCGTGCCGGCACGCAGATCCACGGCCTCGAACTGTTCCCAGGTAATGCTCATAACTTGCAATATGCGTCGCGCACTCATCATTGGAGGGGGCTGGGCCGGGATCGCCGCCATGCGGACGATGTCCCGCCATGGTGGTTCTGACCCAGGCCAGCCAACCACGTGCCGTGGACCCCGGATCGGGGGAGCGGCCAACCCGCTTGCCGCAACACTCGTAGAGGAGCGCCCCTACCTCGGCGGCCGCGCTCGATCGTTCACCGACCGGCACACGGGCGATGAGATCGACAACGGCCAACACGTGATGATGGGGTGCTACCACGGGTTTCTGAGTATGCTGGACGCCCATCACACCATGCGGCGTACCGAGGACCTGCTGGAACAGCAGTCGGCCTTGCGCGTGGCCTTTGCCGATACGACCGGACGCCGAAGTGTGCTCGATGCCTCACGGCTGCCGGGTCGGGCCGGGATCGCCGCCGGCCTGGCGTTGTTAGGTGGCCTGAGCCTGCGCGGACGCTTGGCCGCGCTGCGACTGGCGGCTCTACTGCTGCAACGCAAGGCTTCTGGTAAGGGGCTTACCTGTGCGCAGTTCCTGGAGCGTTATGGCCAGCCCCTTGACGTGATCAAGCGCTTCTGGGAGCCGATCGTGTTGGCAACCCTGAATGCGCCGTTGCATCTGGCATCGGCCGAACTGCTGGTGACCGTGATGGAGCTGGCCTTCCTGGGTACACGGTCGGACGCTACCATGTTGATCCCCAAGACGGGTCTAAGTTCCATCTTCGATAGCGTGTCTCGCCATCAGGGAAGGTTCCAGGAACACGTCGGTGTTGGAGTAAACCGCCTGGTGATCCGGCAGGGTATCGTGGAACGGGCAGTGCTTGGCAATGGCCGCGAGATGGCAGTCCAGGCCGTGATCAGTGCCATCCCCCAGCGGGCGCTGGAGCGGTTGTTAGCGTCTTCGGGCATCACGGACCATGGCCTGCCACCAGCGCCGGAGATGAGTCCGATCATCAGCGTGTACCTGTGGTACGACCAGGCGTGGATGAAGGACGACTTCACCGCAGCCCTGGGAACCACCGTTCAGTGGGTCTTCGACAAACGGCGGATCCGTCCGGGCCTGGTGGCGCTGACGGTGAGCGCCGGTTCGAGCCTGGTTTCGGAGCCGACCGAGGTGATCGCGCAGCGGTGTGATGCCGAACTCCGGCAGCTGTTCCCCGAACTGCGCGGCATTGGGTTGCGGCACTCACAGGTGATCAAGGAAAAGCAGGCAACGCCGTTGTTCACGCCGCATACGGTGCGTCCGGCCGCCACGGCGCTGCAGCCGCTGGCGAAGAATCTGATCATCGCCGGAGACTGGACGGATACCGGGCTACCGGCCACCATCGAAGGGGCCGTGCGCAGCGGGATCACGGCCGCGGAACTCGTGTATGATGTTGTAGGGTAGCGGACAGGCGCAGCAACAACCAGCCCCCTATCGCCCCAAGGATCACGCCGCCAAGAACATCACTCGGCCAGTGGACGCCGCAGTAGATCCTCGACACGCAGATCACCATCGTGATGCCCCACCACAGCCAGGCCCAGCGACGGTAGTAGTACGTTAGGATCACTGCCGCTGCCGTGTTGTTCAGGGCATGGTTGGACGGAAACGAGCCCGCACCACTGGGAACCAGCTGACGCACGCCTTCCAGAGCGTCATACGGCCGAAGTCGGCCAATGGTCTCCTTCAGCAGGTGGGTGCTGAGCGGATCGAACAGTGCAACCATCACGATCAGCGACACCGCCGCCCAACGCCCACGAACGCCCCCTTTCCAGAGTAGCCACAGCAGCGCAACGGCGTACACCGGCCGCCAATTGGCCGTGTTGGTAACGACCGGCATGATGGCATCGAGCACCGGATTGGCCCAGCCCAGATTGATGGCATAGAACAGCCAGACGTCGGCAGAAAACAACGGTTCGTGGATCAGCATGACCGCATGTTACAGGTTTGTTCCGTTGTTTTTATCCACACGCACCAGAAGAGGTTGATGGGGTGACCGCGTCCGTTTATTTTGCTCGCCGTTGTCCTGAACACTCGGCAGCATACCAATGAGGAACCCAGACGGGGGACGTAGGCAGCACAGAGAGACAGACAGACGGAACGGATCAAGATCGTAGCGCGACTCGCGGTTCCGGACAACTCCTACCTTTCGATCGCACAACCCGACTTCTTATCAACGGGCGGTTCAGCCGAACCCGTAGCGGCAGCGTCGCCTCTGTAAGAACTCTGGTCGCGTGATCGACAAGGTGAAACAGGGGGTTTCACGATTGTTGAACGGTGGAGGAATCCATGAAGATTGCGCGACGGTTTACTACAGCGGGAACAAGCCCGTACGAGCAGTTCTCGTACCGGAACCGCGAATCCATTCTGCGGAACACGAACGGTTCGGTTGTCTTTCAGATGGACAACATCGAAGTACCGGAGCAGTGGTCGCAGGTAGCCACCGACATCCTGGCGCAGAAGTACTTCCGCAAGGCAGGAGTACCGCAGGTAGACGCTCAAGGCAAGCCCGTGCTGGATGAGAGCGGCAACCCGGTACTTGGCCCGGAGCGCTCCGTACGACAGGTGGTGCATCGCCTGGCTGGCTGCTGGCGGTGGTGGGGCGAGAAGTACAACTACTTCGACTCGCCGGCGGATGCCGAGGCGTTTTACGACGAGGTGGCCTACATGCTGCTCAAGCAGATGGCCGCGCCGAACTCGCCTCAGTGGTTCAACACCGGACTTGCTTTCGCGTACGGCATTCATGGTACGCCGCAGGGACACTATTACGTGGATCCCGACACCGAAAAGCTCACGCGCTCCAAGGATGCCTACTCGCATCCACAACCTCATGCCTGCTTCATTCAGTCGGTCGAGGACGACCTGGTGAATGAGGGCGGCATTTTCGACCTGGCTACCCGCGAAGCCCGCATCTTCAAGTTCGGTTCCGGTACGGGATCGAACTACTCCAATCTGCGGGGCGAAGCCGAGCGGCTGTCTGGTGGTGGTGTATCGTCTGGCTTGATGAGTTTTCTGAAGATCTTCGACCGTGCTGCCGGCGCCATCAAGAGCGGTGGTACCACACGTCGTGCGGCCAAGATGGTGATCGTGAACATCGATCACCCGGATATCGAGAAGTTCATCGAGTGGAAGGCCAAGGAAGAAGAGAAAGTAGCGGCTCTGGTAGCGGGCTCGAAGGTGGCTTCTACCTTCCTGCAAGCCATTTGCGACGAAGCCCATGTGAATGGCTCCGATCCGGACACGAATCACAAGCTACGCGTGCTGATCCAGCGCGCCTTGCACCGCGGTGTGCCGTACAATTACATCAAGCGCACGCTGGCGCTGGTGGATCAAGGGTTCACGCAGCTTGATTTCCCGACCTACGACACGCACTACGAAGGCGAAGCCTACGCCACCGTGTCCGGTCAGAACTCCAACAACACCGTTCGGGTCACCAACGAGTTCATGGAAGCCGTGGTGAACGACACCATGTGGGATCTGGTATGGCGTACGGACTCCACGAAGCGCCGCAGCGTGCGCGCTCGCGACTTGTGGAACAAGATCAACGTGTCGTCGTGGAAGAGTGCCGATCCTGGACTGCAATTCGACACCACGATCAACGAGTGGCACACCTGTCCGGAAGACGGACGGATCAATGGATCCAATCCGTGCTCGGAATACATGTTCCTGGATGATACCGCCTGCAACCTGGCCTCACTGAACCTGGCGCACTTCTATGATGCTGCCAATGGTGAGTTCCTGGTGGAGGACTACAAGCATGCCATTCATCTGTGGACCATGGTGCTGGAGATCTCCGTGCTGATGGCCCAGTTCCCGAGCAAGGAAGTGGCCAAGCGGAGTTACGATTTCCGGACCCTTGGTCTGGGCTATGCGAACCTGGGTACGGTGCTGATGGTGATGGGGATCCCCTATGATTCACCGGAGGCCCTGTCGATCGCTGGCGCACTAACGTCGATCCTGACGGGGGAATCCTACGCGACATCCGCCCTGATGGCGCGCGACGTTGGTCCGTTCCCGAAGTACGAGAAGAACCGCGATGCGATGCTTCGCGTCATTCGCAATCACCGGCGTGCAGCATACAACGTCGCTCAAGAGGAATATGAAGGTCTGACGATCACCCCAATGGGGATCGATCAGGAGGTGTGTCCGCAACCGCTGCTTGCAGCTGCGCGGAATGCCTGGGACAGTGCCCTGGAGCTGGGCACTCAATACGGCTATCGCAACGCCCAGTCCACTGTGATCGCGCCAACCGGCACGATCGGGCTGGTGATGGACTGCGATACCACGGGGATCGAGCCGGACTTCGCTATCGTGAAGTTCAAGAAGCTGGCCGGGGGAGGCTACTTCAAGATCGTGAACCAGTCGGTGAACAAGGCCTTGCACAAGCTTGGATACTCCGAAGAGGAGATCGAAGAGATCGAGAAGTATTGCAAAGGCCATGGTACTCTGGTGGGATGTCCGTTCATCACCAAGTCCAGTTTGAAGGATAAGGGGCTGACCGACGATGTGCTCGACAAGATCGAGAAGCAGCTGGACGCCGCCTTCGACATTCGCTTTGTGTTCAACCGGTACGTTCTGGGCGACGATCTCTGCCACAAGCTGGGCTTTTCGGACGAACAGCTCGATGATCCAACCTTCAGCCTGTTGGAAGGTCTTGGGTACACAAAGCAGGAGATCGAGCACGCCAACGACTATGTCTGCGGTACCATGACCGTGGAAGGGGCTCCGTACCTGCGTGATGAAGACCTTGCCGTCTTCGATTGTGCCAACAAGTGTGGGAAGAAGGGGCAGCGCTACATCAACTACATGGCCCACGTCCGCATGATGGCCGCTGCGCAGTCGTTCATCTCAGGAGCGATCTCCAAGACCATCAACATGCCGGCGGAAGCCACGGTGGACCAGGTCGAAGAGGTACACCTGCAGTCCTGGAAGCTCATGGTCAAGGCCATCGCGCTTTACCGCGATGGTTCAAAGCTGTCGCAGCCGTTGAATGCCAGCGCTGATAACTACGACGAGATCGTGATGCTGGGTGATGAGGACACGCTCGACGAAACCAAGGGACCCAAGGAGGTCTACGAAGTGATCAAGGAGCGGGTGTATCATCGTGCCGAGCGACGCAGACTTCCCAAGCGTCGGCACGGCTACGTACGCGAAGCCTCCGTGGGCGGCCACAAGGTCTACCTGCGGACGGGTGAGTTCGAGGACGGCACTCTGGGCGAGATCTTCATCGACATGTACAAGGAAGGGGCTTCCTTCAAGGGGCTGATGAACTGCTTTGCAGTTCTGGCGTCAAAGGCTCTCCAGTATGGCGTGCCGCTCGAAGAGTTGGTCGACACCTTTACGTTCACTCGTTTCGAACCTGCCGGGTTCGTCGAGGGGCACGAGGCCATCAAGAATGCCACGTCCATGCTGGACTACGTGTTCCGGACACTGGGCTACGACTACCTGAATCGTACGGACTTTGTTCACGTGAAGGCAGTCGACGAAATGAACCCCGCTCCAGCATCCATCCAGGCCCCGCCGGATGATGTTCCTTCCGGTGCCATCAAGGTGGAGGACCCGGAATCGTACCAGCCCCCTGTGCATGTGAATGCCAGCGGACAGCAGCTCTCCGTGAAAGTATCCCGTAAGCCCGACCCACGAGAACTCGGCTACACCGGAGACACCTGCTCGAACTGCGCGTCTACCAATGTTCGCCGGAACGGTAGCTGTACGGTCTGCGACGACTGTGGCACCACTAGCGGGTGTTCCTGAGACAGAGCAGTGTTCATTCGATCACGCAAACCCCGCATTCCTAACAGGATATGCGGGGTTTTTCGTTGTAGCTGGGCACGAAGTTTGCTACCATTTCCCTTTGGATAAGCGGTCTCCAGAGACTAATTTTCGCGACTTCCCTACTAAACGTTGTTACGTCCCCTTTTTGTATTCAGGAGAGTGCGATGAACATGCGCATGCTCGCCACGGCGGTC
>JANJTN010000156.1 GCA_024711065.1 bacterium | reverse complement strand
GCTAACCGCTAGACGCTAAACGCTAAACGCTAAACGCTAGACGCTAAACGCTAGACGCTAAACGCTAAACGCTAGACGCTAAACGCTAGACGCTAAACGCTAAGGCTACAGCCAGCCGTTTGGCGACGTCGGCGGCGTGGTTGGCGAAGTCCTCGCCGGAGCCGGCATACAGGATCCCGCGGCTGGAGTTGACCAGCGCTGGACCTCCCTGGTTGGCCGCTGAGATCACGTGTGGGTCGCCGCCCTGAGCACCCACGCCCGGGATCAGGAACGGCACTTCCGGAAAAGCGGTGCGCAAGGCTGCCAGTTCTTCCGGGTGGGTAGCTCCAACCACAAAACCGCGCTGGGCAGCCCCTTTCCAGCCCAGAGCCGTATGCATCACGCGACGGTAGAGCGGCTCACCGTCGACCTTCAGGCGTTGAAAGTCGGCCGAACCCGGATTGCTCGTGAGCGCGATGATGTAGACCAGCTTGTTGTCGTAGGCCAGGAACGGTTCGATGGAATCACTTCCCATGTAAGGGGCTACGGTGACCGCATCGGCCTGCAGGTCGTCGAACAACGCTTTGGCGTAGGCGGCGGAGGTATTGCCGATATCACCGCGCTTGGCATCAATGATGCAGTACGAGCTGCCAACGGCATCGCGTACGGCATAGAGGGCGTCCAGACCGGCGCGGCCGTATTGCTCGAAAAACGCCGTATTGATCTTGAAGGCCGCAGCATGCGGACGGGTGGCGTGGATAATGCTGGTGAGGAACTGCTCGATCGCTTTGGGCTGTTGCCGCAGGTGGGCTGGTAACCGTTCGAGATCGGGATCAAGGCCAACGCAGAGTCCGGAGGGAAGTACCATGCAACAAAGATACGGCCGGGTCGTAGGGGCGCCTTCGGTGCTAGTTGGGGTTCCGACAATTTTCCTCGAGCGTACACGAAATGCGAACTGCTTCGTCTTTTTTGCAGAATGATGTAACCGATGCTCCATCGAAGCGTCATTACTGTCAGACAACAACGCATACGTCCCCCGAAGCAGGCGTGTGGTCGATCCGATCCCCGATCCGGCCCTCACAGCCACCACACGTCTCACCAGAGATGCCCGAAGGCGGAAATGTCCCTCCCACCCGCCGCCTCGGGCATCTTTTTTTTGTGGGAAGCCCCCTAACTTCCCGGTTCCGCTTCACCACTACTTCGACTTCTATGTCCGTACTTCGCGTTTTGTTCGCTCTTGTTGTTGTTGCCTCACTCACCGCCTGCGCCAGCTCCCCTTCGTCCTCCGGTACGGACTCGACCGGCGGGTCGGGCAACGGCTCTTCCGCCTCCAAGAGCAAGGATGCCATCAAGCCGTTCGACAAGGTGATCACCAAGGAAGCCGTGAGCGACTCGGGCGTCTTTACCGTCCATCGCATCAACGACCAGTTCTTCTACGAGATCCCGAATGCCCAGTTGGGCAAGGAATTCCTGCTGGTGTCCCGGGTCTCCAAGACGCCACAGGTTGGCTACGGTGGCGAAGAGTCGGGTACCGTGGTCGTGCGCTGGGAACGCAAATACGACAAGATCCTGCTGCGTGCGGTTTCCTACGTGAACGTGGCCGACGACTCTCTGCCGATCGCCCGGGCCGTGAAGGCTGCCAACTTTGAAGAGATCATCGAGGCGTTTCCGATCAAGGCCTACAGCAAGGACACGTCCGGTGTGGTGATCGATGTGACGGGGCTGTTCACGGGTGATGTGGGGATCCTGACCCCGAACGACGGTGTGCGAAAACAACACAAGATCACTCGGCTGGACAAGGATCGCTCTTACATTGAGTACGCACGGTCCTTCCCTACCAACGTGGAAGTGGAGAACGTGATCACGTTCGTTGCCAACGAACCATCGCAAACCTGGAATTCCAATACGATGACGTTCAGCATGCACCATTCCATGGTGCTGCTGCCGGAGAACAAGATGCTGCCGCGCCTGTCCGATCCGCGCGTGGGATGGTTTGCCATTCGGCAACGCGACTATGGACGCGACGAAAACGAGGCGATCCGCCGAGACTATCTGGTGCGCTGGCGTCTGGAGCCCAAGGACACGGCTGCCTTCCTGCGTGGCGAACTGGTCGAACCGATCAAGCCCATTGTGTACTACATCGATCCGGCCACGCCCGAGAAGTGGCGTCCATGGTTGAAGAAAGGCGTCGAGTCCTGGAACCCGGCCTTCGAGTCGGCCGGCTTCAAGAACGCCGTCCGCGTGGAGCTTCCTCCAACACCGGAAGAGGACCCCGAATGGTCGCCGGAAGACGCCCGGTACAGCGTGATCCGTTACTATCCGTCGGAGATCGAGAACGCCTACGGTCCGAACGTGCATGACCCGCGCACCGGCGAGATCATCGAATCCGACATCGGATGGTATCACAACATCATGAAGCTGCAGACCGGCTGGTTCTTTGCCCAGGCCGTGTCGCATCCGGAAGCGCGCAAGCTGCCCTTCTCGGATTCCTTGATGGGCGAGATGGTGGCCATGGTGGCTGCCCACGAGTTCGGACACACCATCGGCTTGCCGCACAACATGAAGGCCTCCAATGCCTACCCGGTGGATTCGCTCCGTAGCAGAACGTTCACCGAACGCTATGGGACGGCGCCGACCATCATGGACTACGCTCGATACAACTACATCGCCCAGCCGGGCGACAATGCGCATGTGTTTCCGAAGGTGGGACCGTACGACCACCACGCCGTTCGTTGGGGATACCGGCCGATCATCGGCGCCACCACCTCCGACGAAGAACGAGATACCCTGCATGCCTGGGCCACGGCTGCCGAGTCCGACAAGATGCTGCGCTTTGGTGCGCAACAGTGGATCACGGTGGACCCGACGTCGCAAATGGAAGACCTGGGCGACGATCCGGTGAAGGCCGGTGCGTATGGCGTCAAGAACCTTCAGCTGGCCATGACCTACCTGCTGGACGCCACGAAGGCCGACGGCAAGGACTTTCGCTTGCTGCAGGAAGCCTATAACGACCTGCTGTCCCAGTGGAACCGCGAGATGGGCCATGTGGCCAATGTGATCGGCGGCGTGGAGATCGACCGCAAGGTCTTTGGCTCCACCCCCGGCCCGGTCTACACGCCGGTGAGCAAGCAGCGCCAGAAAGCTGCTGTGCAGTTCCTGAACACGTACGTGTTCACCACACCACGGTGGCTGCTGGATCTGCAGATCGTAGACCTGCTCACGCCGGACGAATACGTGGACGAACTGAAGAATGCACAGTCTCGGCACCTGTCTACGGCGATCAGCAGCGACAAGCTGTTGAGGCTGTTCGAACAGGAAGCCCGCGGTGATCGCGAAGTCTACAGCGTGCACGAACTGCTCACCGACCTGGAAGGACTGCTCTTTACGGAACTTGCCGGTGGACAGCCCGACCTGTTCCGACGTCACCTCCAGCGCACCTACGTGCAGCAGCTGATCGCCAAGACCCGCAAACCCAACGCCAGTGCTGCCACCGGCTTCATGCGCTTTTTCATGGGTCCGCAGACCTATAACACCGACGTCCGCGCCATTAGCCGTGCCCATCTCGATGCGCTGGCGAAAAGGCTGGCAAGGGGCTCCGGAGATGCGATGACCAAGGCGCATTGGACGGACCTCCAGCTGGAGATCGAGCGAGCTCTTGCCGTTGCGGCGTCGGAGTAAGCCCCCTAACCACAATACCACACAGAAAAGGGCCTCCCGATGGGAGGCCCTTTTGATCTGCGATCGAACGGCGGAACGTCAGACGCTGCCGGTTTCACCCGCAGCTGGACCCACATATCGGACGTCGTTGCTGAACGCCATGATCGGCAGCATCACGAACGAGAACAGCACGATCAGGATGCCGTACACGGAGTCCTTACCGAAGGATTTGGCCAGGTCCATACACAGTACCACGAGGACAATGAGGTTCACGACGGGGACCAGTAAGATCAGAACGATCCACCACAATGGGCGGCCGACGATCTCTAACAGGACCATGAGGTTGTAGATCGGCACGAATCCTGCCCAGAGTGGCTTGCCGGCTTTTTCGAAGATCTTGCCGTAGCAGAACCCATAGAACAGGTAGGCAACAATGATGAAGAGAAAGTAGGCCATTATAAAAGCTATCAGGCCCGTCTCCTCCATCGGCATCATTTCATACTCTTCCATACGTCAGCCCTCACATGATGTTGAAGAACTCCCGGAAATGTCCGCTGTTGAAAATAGTAGATTTGTCCTCATGCAAGCACTCCCTTATCTGACCCTGGTCCTGCGCGTCTTCATTGGCGGCTACTTTCTCTTTGCCGCCGTACCGAAGATCGTAGAGCCCCTTGCCTTTGCCACGTCCATCTCACACTACGAGATGATGCCGGGCTTCATGGTGAATGCCTTTGCCCTGATCGTGCCCTGGTTGGAGTTACTCGTCGGCGCTGCCTTGGTGGTCGGCTTTCGCGTTCGCACCAGTGCGCTGATCACCGGCGTGCTGATCCTGATGTTTACCGCTGCCGTGGCCTGGGCCGTGATCCATGGCCTGGATATCGACTGTGGCTGCTTTGGTGCACAAGGCGGTGAAGAGGTGAGCTGGCTGAAGGTGGGCAAGAACCTGTTGATGGCAGCCGCCTGCGCCTTGATGGTCTGGAAACCCGCTTCGGTGTTGTCTCTGGACACTCTGCGCGATCGCCATCATGCCTGAGCCGCCGTTGACCGTGATCGATCCCATGCATCTTGACCGTACCGGGACGGCACCCGTAGTGACCGACGGTTCGGTGGCCATCGAGCTGTACCGCCGTGGCTATCCGGAACGTCCGGCCGACCGCTATAACCTGACGATTCCCGCCGTGATCGAGCGTATCCACGCCGAATTCCGGGAAGCCGGTGCCACGCTGCTCCAGAGCAACACGCAGTACGCCAACCGCTATGCACTGGAAGCCTCGATGCTGTCGGCTCGGGTCACCGAGATCAATCGCAAAGGTGTGTGGCTGGCCCGGAGTGCGGCCGGTTCGGCGGCGTTGGTAGCCGGCGTGATGGGGCCGACCGGACGCATGGTCAAGCCGATGGGTCCACTCGAGGTGGACGACATGTCGGCCTGCTTCCGGGAACAGGCATCGGCCCTGCTCGCCGGCGGCTGCGACCTCTTGATGCTGCGCTCGTTCATCGACCTGGACGAGTTGGAAGTGGCCATCGATGCCGTGCGGCAGGTCAGTGCCGACATTCCGCTGATCGCCCTGAAGTCCTTCCCCGAAGATGGTTCGATCCTGTCGGGCCCGTACCCGGTTACGGTGGCCGAACGCCTTTCCCGCCACGGACTCCAGGCCCTCGGCTCGAACGGTACGGTGGGTCCTCAACGCATGCTGGGCATCGTGGAGAGTCTGCGGGTGAGTCCCCTGCCGCTGGTGGCCATACCGGACGTGGGGATCCCGACGATCCTGGACGGGGTCGCCCGTTACGATGCCGAGCCCGACTACGTTGCCCAGGCCGCCCGGCGTTTGGTGGAGCATGGAGCGTCGATCGTGGGTGCCGACGGCGGTGCCACCATCGAACATGTTCGGGCACTGGCGTTGGCCGTGGCTGATACCGTGGTGGGTGCGGTAGAGCCTCGGTCGACCCATGCAACGACCATTGCCGTTGCTACCGAGCCCCCTACCCCGCCGACAGCCTTTGCAACAGCCGTTGCACAACGCTTTGTGACCACGGTGGAACTGGACATTCCTCGTGGCCTGGATATGTCCAGCGTGATCGAAGGGGCTCGCTACCTCAAGGAGCATGGCATCGACGCCGTGAATATCAGCGACGGAGCCCGTGCGCGACTCCGGATGAGTTCCATCGCGATCTCGCGTCTGGTGCAGGATGCCACCGGCATGGAATGCATCACGCACCTGGCCTGCCGGGACCGCAACATGGTGGGCTTGCAGAGCGAGGTTCTCGGTGCCCATGCCCTGGGTGTGCGCAACATCCTGGCGGTCACGGGCGATCCCACGCACATCGGCGACTTCCCAAATGCCACCAGTGTGTACGATGTTGATAGTATCGGCCTGATCCGCGCTCTTGGACGCATGAATGCCGGCAACGACCTGATGGGCAACCCATTGGGCTCGGCCACGCATTTTTCGATCAGTTGTGCCGTGAATCCGGCCGCCGACGACCTGGATCGAGAGGTGGATCGGTTCGCTGCCAAGGTGGAGCAAGGGGCTCAGGTGGCGTTCACGCAGCCGATCTTCGATCCGGAAGTGCTGGACCGGTTCCTGGAGCGCATTCGCGATATCGATGTTCGCGTGCTGCTGGGTCTGATCCCACTGCGCACGCTGCGGCACGCCGAGTTCCTCCACTTTGAGGTGCCGGGCATGACCATACCACTGTGGGTTCGCGAACGCATGCGCCAGGCCGGCGGAGACCGTGAGCAGGCGACGCAGACAGGGATCGACCTGGCAGTGGATATGTTGTTTGCCGTGCGCGACCGAGTGGACGGCGTGTACCTGATGCCGCCATTCAAGAAGTATGACATCGCGATCCGGATCCTGGATCGGATCCGCGTTCCCGCTACGAATTGAACGACCAAGGAACAACCTCTATGAACACTCCCGGTTCGACCAATCCCTTCGGTGCTGCTCCACAGCCCACGATGATCGACCTGCGCGTTGGCTTTGGACCCCGCTTTCTGGCGTGGGTGATCGACCTGCTGCTGGCAGGACTGTTCTCCGGCGCGTTGGCCTATGCGCTGATGCAATTCGATGTTCGCATGGCAGACTTCATGCAGGAAACGCTCTCCGGCATTGAAGAGATCTATGCCTGGTTCGGTTTGTCGTCGGAGATCACCGACACCGTGATCCGGCTGTTCCCCGCGCTCACGCTTGGTGGTATGATCAGCGGCATCATGTATCCGTTGATCGAAGGCCTTACGGGTGCATCGCCGGGCAAGCGCGTGCTCAAGATCGTGGTCGCACAGGCCGACGGTCAACGCGGGTTCACGGCTCTGTGGGTCAAGCGCTTTCTGATCAAGAACCTGGGCAACATCCTGCAGTTCTTTCTGCTGGTTCCATCGTTGCAGTTCATCGATACCATCGGCGACTTCTTTAGCGTGGTGATCTTCGTGGGATGCTTCTTTGTCCTGGGACAGGATCGACTGGCTCTGCATGATCGCCTGGCACAGACCGCTGTCTACTACCGCGAGGATCTTCCATCATGATCTACTACTCAGACTACCTGCAGCTGGACAAGGTCCTGGACGCCCAGCATCCCGAGAGTGACAAACACGGAGCACCGGCCCACGA
Organism: bacterium; assembly: GCA_024711065.1. Taxonomy (GTDB): domain Bacteria; phylum Bacteroidota; class Ignavibacteria; order Kapaibacteriales; family Kapaibacteriaceae; genus OLB6. The sequence goes on along the minus strand of JANJTN010000156.1, from coordinate 16,854 downwards.
AGAGATGCTCTTCATCATCACCCACCAGACCTTTGAGCTTTGGTTCAAGCAGGTCCTGTTCGAGGTGGGTTCCATTATCAAGCTGCTGGACCGCGACTACGTTCCGGAATCGGATGTGGCTGTCTGCCACGCTCGCCTTCGACGGGTGAACCGCATCATGGAACTCCTGTGCGATCAGTTCTCGTTGATCGAGACCATGACGCCCAGCGAGTTCATGGATTTCCGAGCCTTCCTCAATCCGGCATCGGGCTTCCAGAGCATGCAGTGGCGGATCCTGGAACGTACGCTGGGTCTGGCACAGGACCGACGGGTGTTGAAGCACTACACGGATGCTCTGGCTGAACAGCACAAACAGCAGCTCGACGCTGCAACCGCCGGGCCCTCGTTGTTCGACGTGGTGCAACGGTGGCTGGAGAAGATCCCCTTCATGGAATCCGGTGCGTACGCCTTCTGGGATGCCTACAAGACCGCGGTCCAGAACATGCTGGAGAACGACCGCCGAGAGGTCCGCACGCTGGCCGAGACCGAGCATCGCGATCCGTCCGAAGCGCTCAATCAGATCGATGCCAATGAACGGGGCTTCCTGGCTCTGTTCGATGCCGGACAGTATGCCGAGCTGCTCCAGCAGGGATCACGCCGCATGTCACAAACCGCCACGCTGGCAGTACTGTTCATTTCGACGTATCGGCAGTATCCGCTGCTGCAGTTGCCGTATCAGTTCCTGGACGCCGTGATCGAGCTCGACAAACTCGTCTCGCTCTGGCGCTACCGTCACACCATGATGGTAAGTCGGATGATCGGCATGCGGGTGGGTACTGGCGGCTCGAGTGGTCACGAATACCTGATGCGCACCACCATGCAGCAGCGGGTGTTCGATGACGTGACCTCATTGAGCTCGTTCCTGATCCCGGCGCATGCCACACCGGCACTGCCGGCCGAGATCGCCGATCGTTTGCAGTTCGTGAACGAAACCCGATAGCACCATGCGCGCCCTCCGGCTGGTAGCTCGGGGGGCGCGGTTTCTGACCGCGGCGCTCGACCATGCCATCTTCCCTCGCCACTGCCTGCTCAGTGGCCAGCCCCTTACCGAGTCCGCACCACTACCGCTGATCTCTCAGGCGGCCCTCGATGCCTGTGAACCGGCACCATCGGCCCTGGATCTGATGCTGACGGCGCAGCGGCATCACGAAGCCGACGACCTGTATCTGAGTTCGATCCAGGCCTTGTATGCCGTTGGTCCGCCGCTGGGGATCCAGGAGGCGATCCATGCCATCAAGTATCGCGGTCACCGGACACTCGCCGTGGCCCTTGGGGCGCACCTTGCCGTCCTGCTCGAAGCACCACAGCCGATGCCCGAGGCCATCGTTCCCGTACCGATCCACCCTGCCCGGCGCCGCGAGCGTGGGTACAACCAGGCGGTCTTGCTGGCAAGGGGCTTGTCGGATGCCACCGGCATCCCGGTGGTGGAGGTTCTTCACCGCGTAGTGAACACGCGTTCGCAGACCACGCTCAGTGATGCACAGCGAAGCCGGAACGTGCACGACGTGTTCGCGTTGGATCCGCAAGCTGATGTGCGGGAGCGCCGACTGCTGATCGTGGATGATGTGTTCACCACCGGGGCTACGATGAATGCCTGCGCCGGGGTGTTGCTGGACGGCGGCGCTGTGCGGGTGGACGCTGTTGCCGTTGGAGCCACCGTTTAGCGATTGCAACGAATTGTTGGCCAGTGCGTACACTGCGCCGCTATGCCAACAGGACAACGCCCACGGATCGTGATCATCGGCGCCGGATTCGGCGGACTTTCCGTGGTTCGCTCGCTTCGTAAAGCACACGTCGACATCACGGTGATCGACCGAACCAACCACCACCTCTTTCAACCTCTGCTCTACCAGGTCGCTACGGCGGGACTGTCTCCCGGCGACATTGCCCATCCGATCCGGTCGATCCTGCGTTCGATGACCAATGTGCATGTCGTGCTGGACGATGTGGAGCGGATCGACAACGCCGATCGTCTGGTCGTGGGGTCGCATGCCACGTATCCTTACGACGCCTTGATCATCGCTACCGGTGCACGGCATTCCTACTTTGGGCACGACGACTGGGAGGCCTTTGCTCCGGGCCTGAAGGACCTGAATGATGCCCTGCTGATCCGCGACCGGCTGCTGCGCACCTTCGAAGAGGCCGAGCGGTTCGTGGGCTCTGATCTGCTGCGCGAACTACTGACCTTTGTGGTGGTGGGTGGCGGTCCGACCGGTGTGGAGCTGGCTGGGGCCATTGCCGAGATCTCGCGCAAGACGATGCTTCCGGACTTTCCCCGTCTCTCGGCCGACGACATCCGCGTGGTCCTGATCGAAGGGGCCGACCGCATCCTTACATCGTTCGATCCTCGGCTGAGTACCCGCGCAGTAGAACAGCTGCAGAGTCTTGGTGTAGAGGTCGTGGTCGGTGGGATCGTGTCCAACATCACCGCCACGAGTGTGACCGTGGGCCAGCAGGTGATCCCCACCCGCAATGTGCTGTGGGCGGCCGGCAACCGTGCTTCGTCGCTGATCGGCACGCTCACGGCACCCAAGGATCGAGCCGGCCGCGTTCTGGTGAACGACGACTGTTCACTGCCCGGCTACACCAACACCTATGTGATCGGCGATGCCGCTCACTTTGAACAGGATGGGCGTCCGCTCCCCGGCGTGGCCCAGGTGGCCATGCAGCAAGGTGCCTATGTTGGTCGCTTGCTGGCACGCCGGCCCAGCCGGCAAGCCCCTTTCCGCTACAAGGATCTCGGATCCATGGCAACCATCGGCCGGGCTCGGGCCATCGTGGAGATCGGTCGGCTGCGGCTGTCGGGTCTGTTAGCGTGGCTGATGTGGGCCGGACTGCATGTGGTGCAGCTGATCAGCTTCCGAAATCGATTGCGCGTGCTGATCGAATGGGGCTGGTACTACGTGACCTTTCAGCCGGGGGCGCGACTGTTGCTGCGCGAGCGAAACCGCCGTCCGTCCTAAATTCCCGCATGATCGATCGGCTTCTGCTTCTAGGACTCTGCCTGTTGCTCGGCGAACTGTCGGCGCCGGCACAATCGTTTCGATACGTGGTGGATGATGCGGACGGAACCCCACCCGCCGTGCATGCCGAGCGTCGGGAGCGCCTGCTCCGAACGATGCAGCCTTCGGACGTTGCTGTGGTGATGAGTGCCGACGTCCGCAACCGTCAGAACGACGTGGACTACGAATACCGGCAGAATTCCAATCTTCTCTACCTCACGGGGTTCCCGCACCCCCATGCCGTGCTGGTGTTGTGTGCATCCGGCATCCCGATCGGCAGCGGAACGCATCGCGAAGTGTTGTTTGTGAAGCCACGCAACGCCGAACGGGAGCAGTGGAGCGGCGTAATGGCTGGCCCCGAAGAGGCCATGTCCGTGTTCGGGATCGACACGGCAGCCGCACTGTCGGAACTCGTACCAACGCTTGAACGACTCTTGGCAGATGAACGCGGTCAGGATGCCGAAGCCGTCTCCCGCACGTTGTACGTGGATTCCTGGCCGACCAAGAAGCTGGACATGCCCCTGCTTGGGCGAAACTTCTATCTGGACACGGAGACCAAGCGCGACCTGCGCGAACACTTCCCGAACATCGATATTCGAACGCCGATCCCCGGACTGTCCGCCATGCGCGAGATCAAGGACACAACGGAGCTGCGGCTCATGCGCAAGGCCATCAACATCACGATGGCCGGGCACCGTACGGCCATGCAGGGCTGCGAGGCCGGCATGTCGGAGTACCAGATCGAAGCTCTGATGGAGTATGCGTTTCGCTATCTGGGCGCCGAAGATGTGGGCTATCCCAGCATCGTTGGCTCGTCTTACAACGCCTGCATCCTGCACTATACCACCAACCGCCGCGAGATGAGCACCGGCGATCTGATCCTGGCCGACTGTGGGGCAGAGTATCACGGGTACACGGCCGACGTGACCCGCACGTTTCCCATGGATGGCGAGTTCACGGAGGACCAACGCACGATCTATCGTGTGGTGCTGGAAGCGCAGGACAGCGGTATTGCAGCGTGCACGGCCGGAGCCCCCTTCAGCCGGCCGCACCTGGCAGCGCAACGTGTGATCGCGCGGCGTCTTGCCGAGCTGGGGATCATCGATCATGCCGATAGTGCCGATCAGGTGAAGCGCTACTTCATGCATGGCACCAGCCATTACCTTGGACTGGACGTGCACGATGCCGGCACGCGTGGTCCACTACAGCCGAACACCGTGATCACCGTGGAGCCCGGGATCTACATTCCCGAGGGATCGCCGTGCGACCCGCGATGGTGGAACATTGGCGTACGTATAGAAGACGACATCCTGGTCACCAGCGGTGCACCGGAGAATCTATCGGGTGCGCTGGCCCGGACGGCCGAGGCCGTGGAAGCGTTGATGCGGGAGCCTCTCCCCGCTCGCCCCCAATCGATCCGGGATGAGTAATCCCGGATCGTTTTGCGAGTTTTGTGGTTATGGCCTTCATTCGCTCGATCTCCGGACTTCGCGCCACGCTAGGCGACGATCTTACACCTGACGTGGTGGCGGCCTATGCCGCGGCCTTTTCGGCGATCCTACCGAGTGGTCCGATCGTGGTGGGCAACGACGGACGTCCCTCCGGCGCCTGGATCGAAGGTGTTGTGCTGAATGCCCTCCGCGCTTGCGGACGCTCCGTGCGCATGGCCGGAATGGTACCCACGCCAACAGTGCAACTCCTGACCGAACACTCCGATGCCGTGGGCGGGATCATCGTAACCGCTTCGCATAACCCTGCCGAGTGGAACGGCCTGAAGTTCCTCGGCCCCGACGGCGTCTTCCTGAACGCTGCCGCCAACCAACGGCTGTGGGATGCCGTGGACCATCGCGCCTTTGTGCTCTCGGCCGATCAGCAGGCCGGCGCGATCGAGATCCTCCCCGATGCGGTGGACCTGCATCTGCAGCGCATCCTTGCTCTGGATGTGGTGAAGGGGGCTCCCCACGCGCAAGGAGAACGTGTGGTGGTGGATGCCGTTAACGCCTCCGGCTCTCGGATCGTACCAACGTTGCTCCGCACGCTCGGCTACACCGTCGTGGAACTGTCGTGCGATGGCTCCGGCATCTTTCCGCATCCACCAGAACCCATCCCCGAGAACTTGTCGGACCTGGCTGATGCGGTCCGCCAGCAGGAGGCGTCCTTCGGCGTTGCGGTCGATCCCGATGCCGATCGCCTGGTGTTGATCGACGAGACCGGTACACCGATCGGCGAAGAACGCACCATTGCCCTGGCTGCACAGAGCCTCTATGATGCCGGCGCTCAAGGTCCTACGGTGGTGAACTACTCAACGTCGAGAACGGTGGACCACGTTGCTGCCCATTATGGAGCTACATGCGTGCGTTCGGCCGTAGGCGAGATCAATGTGGTGGACCGCATGCGCGAGGTCCACGCCGTGATCGGCGGCGAAGGCTCTGGTGGCGTGATCTACCCGGCCTGCCATATGGGGCGCGACAGCATCGTTGGCCTGGCACTCATTACCGCACTATTGCGCCGTCAGCGCCAGACCTTGCGACAGGCCGTGGAGCGCTTGCCGGTTCTGCATATGATCAAGAGCAAGATCACGCTGCAGGATCGCTCGGCTGTTCCGAAGGCCCTGGAACGCGTGGCTGCTCATTTCCCGGATGCCGTGGTTGGACATGAGGACGGCGTGTACCTGTCCTGGCCGGACCAGTGGGCTCACATTCGTGCCTCCAACACCGAGCCCATCATGCGCATCATTGCCGAAGCTCCGGACGAGAGTACGGTTGCCGGCTTGATCACACAGATCGCGGCTGTGGCCGGGGTCCACTAATGGACGCCCTCCTCCGCAGCACCCTGGGCTCGTGCCTCGGCGATGCCCTGGAGCGCCTGGCCTGGCCGGCCACGGTGTCGGAGCACACCAGTCTGGAAGGTCCGTCGATCCTGATCACGGAACCGGATCAGACCACACCTGTTGTTCTGGCGATTGCCGTTCCTCCATCGCGGAGTCCCTTCGACGATGTGGTACGCGATCGTGCCCGCTCCGTAGCGTCTCGCCTGCATGTGCCTTGGGTGCTGGTGACCAGTTTTCGGCGGACGGTGTTGTACTCTGTAGACAACATCACGCGCCGCCGGGCTCCCGAAGAACTGGTGGTAACTCAAGTTGGTGGTCCCGATGTCCTGTCCGTCGATGATGTGATGATCGCCGCCCACCGTGTCGGTGCTACGGAATCGCTCCGGCAGTGCCTGGCCACCGTGCGAGACGGTGCTCCTGTTACGCCCGAGAAAGCCCCTTTCCTGATCGGCCGACTCACGAACCTGTTCGACGAGCTCCTGGCCTGTACCGACCGCTCGGACCATCAAACGGTGGCCGTGGAGCGCTTCGGCACCAGTGTGCTGGGCTATGCGCTCTTGTCGCAACGATATGCCGAAACGCTACCGCCGCTGCAAGTGCCGTACGGCACCCGCAGCCGAGGGCTGTTGCTGGATCTGCTCGGAGCCTATCTCCGCGAAGCGAACCGACAGGGACATCAACTCTTCCCGGAATCCCTGGCCGACGTGGTCGTGCCGCCAGAGCGTGAACTGCTGTTCGCCAGTGTGGCCACGGATCTGGTCCACCTTGTGGAGAACATTCGACTGGAGCGCTTCAACACCGAGGAGATCCAGACCGTGGTCGACGCCGTGCTGCTCTGGTGCGCACGCGTGCGACAGACACCGGTCCCCACGATCGATGCTATCGATCTGGCCATCATGGCCTCGCCCCTTGCCGACCTTCCGCATCAGTCGGAGCCACGCATACTGGAGATCGGCAGCACGTTGGGCATGTTCGGTGTGCGGACGCGGTTGCTGCTGCCGCGAGCCGAAACCTGCGTCTTTGCGGCCACGGACCTGGAAGAACGCCAGACCCTGCTGCGAGCCTCTGGGCAGCTTGCGGAACGCGACGAGGTAGCGGTCCTGCGGTCGATCGCCGACAGCCAGCGTCCGTGGGACGTGGTCTGTGCCGCCTTCACGCACACTGTGGATGCGTATCAACTGCGCACGCTGCTCGAAGCGATCGACCTGACCGACACCGGTGTGGTGGTTCTGTACCTACCGCTCCGCGTACTCCGAGACGCGTCCTTTGCGGAATTCCGGCGCACAGTGGTGGACCACTTCGACGTGCGCTGGGTCTTTACCGCCGATGCCGAGCCCTTGGCAGAACCTGATAACGGCGTCTGCTGTCTGATCCTGTCATTGGTTCGGGAGGGGGCTTCCCAGGAGCCGTCCAACTTTGGTTTTATCCGTGTTGCACTTTCATCACTGATCCCCCCGGCTGCGTCGCTGCGCACCTTCACACTGGACCGTGCCGAACGGCTGCGCGTGTTCCTGCGCTATCTGCTGAGCAGCGAGCGAGGCAAGATCAATGATGAGGTGGTAGTACGACGCGTGGCACGATCCACGCTTCACCTGCGGTCCACGGATGATCATGCCGGGTGGGACGATCTGATCGTACCACCGGATGTGATCGCCAACATCCTGCGATCACTGTCCGGCAAACTGCGTCCGCTGCATGAACTCGGCGATGCCTTCAGTGGTATACGAACCGGTGCCAACGACGTGCTGGCTCCCGATGTTGGAGAGATCGCCGATGGAGATCTGGAGGATCGGTATTGGCAGCGGACGTTGTCCGATGGACGTCAGGTGGACAACACGGTGATCACGTCGGCCGACGAGTTATCGTCCATCGCCGGCATCCCCAGTGCGGATCGACGACTGCTGCTCTTGCCGGACGACCGCTCGCAGCTGGAGGGCACGCACATACACACGTTGCTGGAGCGTGCCGAGCGGGACGGCGTGCACACCCGCACCAGTGTTCGTGGGCGCGACGCGTGGTGGCATCTTGAAGAGCCCCCTACCCCTCACGTGATCGTACCCAAGCAGCAGCGTCAGCGCTGGCTGATCACTACCAATCCGGCCCACGCCTTCATTACCGATGCCTGCATCGGGGTAACACTCAACGATCCGATGTTAGCGGATGCCGTGTCGATCTGGATGAACAGTACGCTTGGCCTGTTCCTCAGCGAGCTGGTGCAGACCTCGGATCATGTGGCCGATGTGACCGTTCGCGACGTGAAGGAGTTCCTGGTTCCTACCGAAGAGATCTTGCGTTCGATCGATACCCGCAAGTTCAAGGACCTGTTGTACCGTCCACAGCACACGCTGGCCGACGAGTACGGCACAGACGATGCCGATGTAGTGCGTCCGTCCATGGTTCGGAGAGACCGACGCCGTCTGGACCGACTGTTCATGGAAGAACTCTTCGGGATGACCGAAGAAGAACAACGCTGGGTGTATCGCTTTGCTCTGGCCTGGCGGGGCTCACAGACCAACGTGCGACATCTGGCCAACGCGCTGGCGGCTCAGATCAGCTTGCAACAGCGGATCCAACCGATGTGGCAGTGGTATGCTCCGCGTATGGAACAGCTGCCTCAGGGCACGGTCCGCTCGATCCTGCTACCGGATGGCGTTACCAGGGCCGAACACGCACAATCGATGTTCACCCATCAGGTCTCCCTGTTCCGCGGCGCCAAGAAGGGCGACGTGATCGATTGCTCCACGGCCGACGAAGCCGAGCTGATCACGATCCTCGCCAATCTGGGGAAACGGGCGATCGACCTGCCGGTGGATGCACCTCTCCTGGCCGAAGTGCTGCCGCTGGTGCAGCAGTTCGCCCAGCGTGTTGATGCCGCCATCGCCGACGTTCTGCAGATCGTGCCCGGCGATCTGCGCGAAGCGGTCCGCACGCAGATCCGCCACGTGATGGTGAGTTAGGCACCTCCGTACAAGCGTCACACTTTCGGTGTCCACCCGCACGGAGCTGCATGGCATGGACACCCACAGACCTCGTAGCCCTCAGCCGCCTGGGGCGACTGGAGAGTCACGATCGGATCGGACTCGTTACCACACAACCATCCCTCGAAGCGGCGCTGGCGGCGATCGGAGCGGCCGATATCGGCCTGCGCGATGAAGCCGAGCGCATTCTGAGCGACGCCGATCTGCATGGTGTGCAGATCGTGACGTGGGCGGACGCGGCCTACCCGGAGCTTCTGCGCCAGATCGCCAACCCGCCGTTGATCCTGTACGTGCTGGGAACGCTTCCCGCGGCGCAACCGGGGATCGCCGTGGTGGGCACTCGCTCCTGCACCGTGCAGTACGGCAAACCCGCCACGGAGAAGCTGGTCGAGCCATGGGTTCGAGCCGGCTGCAGTATCATCAGCGGTCTGGCGGCCGGGATCGATACCCTTGCCCACGAAGCTGCCTTGCGATGGAAGGGGGCTACCGTGGCCGTGATCGCTAGTGGGATCGGCCGCATCACACCCAAGAGTGCTCGGGCCTTGAGCGAGCGCATCGCCGAGCATGGCGGAGCGGTGGTCAGCGAGCACCCGTTCCATGTGGCTGCCCTTCCGCCGTACTTCCCCGCTCGCAATCGGATCATCGTGGGACTGAGCAAAGCCGTGGTGGTGGTGGAAAGCAAGGACACGGGTGGAGCCCTCATTACGGCAGCCTTCGCCACGCAGGCCCAGCGCCCACTCTGGAGCGTACCGGGTCCGATCACGTCGTCGCGAAGTATCGGCACCAACGCTCTGATCGCAGCTGGAACGGCTCGCATGCTGCGCTGTGCCGAGGATGTGCTGGCCGATCTGCAGATCGCCTCCGAGCCGGCCGTGGTCAGTCCCTTGCCGGCAGACCTTGAAGCCATGGGCGCTGATGCGTTCGATGTAGACGCTGCTGCGGCACGGTGGCAGACCACGCCAAGCGATGCAAGCGTCCGACTGCTGCAGTACGAACTCAGCGGTCAGGTCGAGCAACTGCCCGGCGCGCGCTATCGTGCAAAATGAAACAGCCGACCCCGCAAAGGGCCGGCTGCTTCGATCAACAGTACCAGGAGTTGATGTCTTACGGAAGCGACGAGCTGGAGGCACAACCGGTGATCGAGCTCTTCTGGTTGCCCGAGATCAGGCCGGCAGCCTTCCACTCGTTCGCAAGTTGCGTAACGCAGCTCACGAATGCACCATGATTGGCAGCGTTGGCAGCGCATTCATTGATCAGGTCCATCATATAGGCCCCATCACCAAGGGGCTCGTTATCTACGCCGGACGTACAGCCATCGATCGATACTGTTGGCTGGGTGTCCGAATCCGGGTAGTTGTCTTCGTCGTCGTTGATGCCGTCGCCGTCGCTATCCACCGGGCAGTCATCGCCGGCAATGATGCCGTCGCCGGTCACCGAGATGGTAAATCCGGTGGCATCAACGGTATCGCAGGCGATCCCCACACGGTACACCATCACGGTGTACACATCGTCGAGCGGCAGGGTGTAGGTGATCTCCGGGTCTTCACCACAGGCTGTGGTGCACGACGGAACGTTAAAGTCGTCGTTGCGCGTGAGATATCGCAACTCCGTGCTAGTGAAGAACTGGCTGCTCCACTTGATCCCCGTGGTGACCGTGGCCTTGCCGCGGGCCAAGGTGATACCCGGGTCCAGGTTGCAGTCCGTACGGTCGACCTTGATCGTGACCGACGAACCGGCCTTCCCATCAAAACTGTAATACACGAAGTTCTCAGCGCTTGAGAAGCGTCCGATCACATCGCCGCTGGCCACTTCGTCGGGGCACAGATGTGCTTCATACGTTACGGATGCCTGAACGGCATCTCCGGCCTTGCCTTGTGTGTGCATCGCTGCCAGCTCTTCGGCTGTCAGCTTGTGCGAGATATCGTCCTCCAGCATACGCTGGCGTTCCGTTGGCGTGGTGGCCGACGTACTCGAATCCGTGGAGCACGCGCTGATGCCAAGTGCCATCACGGCGATGGCGCCAATGGCAGCCATGCGGTTGATCAGTTCCATAGGGAGCCCTCCCCTTTCGCTGAATGTGTAAAAGTCTCAGATAGTCATCGATCACATAACTGCGTAAATTTACGTACGTATCACAACTGACCAAATGGTTTTTTTTGAACGCCTTATTTTTCAACGGCTTACGTTATGCACATGAACATCGATCGGTGGAAAACGGAGTCGACCGGTCATGGTGTGGCAAGAGTCGTGCCTAAAAAAGCGGTAGCTTGAAAGCCATGTCAGCCTCCCGAAAACAGCAGCACGTTGAGCTCGCGGTGAATAGCGATGTCCGCTTTCACACCAAGACGTCCGGTTTTGAAACCATCGACCTCCCCTACAATGCGTTGCCGGAGATCGATCTTGCCGATGTGGACACGTCGACGCGTTTTCTTGGCAAGCCCCTTTCCATCCCCGTGATGCTGACCGGGATGACAGGGGGCTACCCTGATGCAGAACGGATCAATGCCGGGTTAGCGGAAGCGTGCGCCGAGATAGGCGTGGCCATGGGACTCGGTTCGATGCGCAGCGCACTGGATCCCAACACAGACACTGCGTCCTTTACCGTGGTGCGTCCGTTCGCGTCAACCATTCCCGTGATCGCCAACATCGGGGCGGTTCAACTGGTGGAGGAACATCGCGCCGGACGCCTGCATGCTGCACTGGATCGGTTGATCTCGCTGGTGGATGCCTGCGCCGTGGCGATTCACCTGAATCCGCTGCAGGAACTCCTGCAGCCGGAAGGCGAGCCGCGATTCAGCGGTGTGCTCAACGCCATCGAGGCTGCCGTAATAACAAGCCCCCTGCCCGTGATCGTCAAGGAGGTCGGCGCCGGTATCAGTGGTGTGGTGGCGCAACGGCTGGCCGATGTGGGCGTAACGACGATCGACGTGGCCGGTGCCGGCGGCACGTCTTGGGCCGGCGTGGAGATCCTGCGCCGGGAGGCGGCCGATAAGGGTACGGCGTTCTGGGATGTGGGCATCCCCACGGCCGAGTGCGTGCGGCAGTGTAGGGGCATCGTACCAACCGTGATCGCCAGCGGCGGCATTGCCAGCGGCACGGATGCTGCCAAAGCCTTGGCGCTGGGTGCATCCATGGTGGGCGTTGCGCGGCCGGCCCTGCAAGCCTTTATGGCCGAGGGAACCGATGGACTTTGTACCTTGTTGCGGCAGTGGCACACCGACCTGCGTCGGTGGATGTTCCTGACCGGTTCACCAACGCTGCATCGTTTTGTTGACCTCCTACACCGCTGAGATCGACGCTGCCCTGGCGTCTGCCCTGAATGAGTTCTCCGCCCCCGGCGAACTCTATGCCCCCGTGCATTATCTGTTCGAAGCCGGTGGCAAGCGGGTTCGACCGATCCTGACCCTGCTGGCTTGTGAGACCGTTGGCGGAGATCGCCGGCATGCCATGGCGGCCGCCGTAGCCGTAGAGCTGTTGCACAACTTCACGTTGATGCACGACGACATCATGGATCGCTCTCCGATGCGGCGCGGCAGACCGACCGTGCACACCATGTACGACGAGAACACGGCCATCCTGTCCGGCGATGTGATGATCGGCATGGCCATGCGCCTGTTGGAGCGTAGTGCGCAGCAGGCGCCAGATCCCCTGCGGGTGATCCGAGCATTCACCACCGGACTGATCGAGGTCTGCGAGGGACAGTCGCTGGATATGTCGCTTGCCGAACGGCACGACGTCACGGTGGACGAGTACTTTACGATGATCGACAAAAAGACGGCCAAGCTGCTCGAGATGTCGGTGGCCATCGGAGCGATCATCGCCGGAGCCACGGATGCACAGCTCGGCCATCTGACCACATTCGCCCGCGAGATCGGCATCGCCTTTCAGATGCAGGACGACCTGTTGGACCTGCGCGGTTCAGAAGAGTTCGGAAAGGCACCCGGCGGAGACATTGTGGAAGGCAAGCGCACATGGCTGGTCCTGCGTACCCGAGACAAGGCCCGCGCTGCCGGACCGCAGATGGCATCGTGTGCAGCTGTGGTGGACGACTTCTTTGCGAACAACGGATTACCGCGCGAGCGCGTTTCCGAGATGGCCGGCTGCATGCGTACGTTGGGTGTGCTGGATGAAGCCGAAGCCGAGATCCGGCGCATCACGGAAGATGCCTACGATCACCTGCATACGCTGCCCGTTTCACCAGCTCGCGAAGCCTTGGAAGACCTGGCCTCCAAACTGGTGGTACGCACCTTCTAAGCGCCGTAGTTTCGCGGCATGAAGATCACTGTAGTTGGTGCAGCCCGCTCGGGTCTGGCTGCTGCGCGCCTGGCCGCCCGCCAGGGCGAACACGTCTTTGTCTCCGACGCCAAACCTCTGGATCAGCTCGGCACGGCGTCTGCCATTCTGAACGAAGCCGGCATTCCGTTCGAGTACGGAGGGCACACGGAGGCCGCGCTCCACGCCGACCTCTGTATCGTGAGTCCCGGCGTGCCTCCTTCCAACCCCTTGCGTCAAGAATTCGCCCGACGCGGTGTTCCGGTGATCGGTGAACTGGAGTATGCTTCGCGCTCTCTGACCAACCGCATCGTTGCCATCACCGGTACGAACGGAAAGACCACCACTACAGCTCTCACCACGCATGTGCTCAATGGAGGGGGCTTGTCGGCCGTGTCTGCCGGAAACATCGGCACACCGCTGAGCGACCTCGTAGGGAACGTAGACCCATCAACGATCATCGTGGTCGAAGCCAGCTCGTATCAGCTGGATACCACCGAAACCTTTCGTCCTGCCGTGAGCGTGATCCTGAACATTACGCCCGACCACCTGGCCTACCACGGGTCTTTTGAACACTATGTGCATGCGAAGTGGAAAATCTTTGCGAACCAACGCGATTCCGATGTTGTACTTTTGAACGCGGATGATAGGCATGCAGCTGCCGCTCATCCGCATGTTCGTTGCACCACCGCCTTTTTCAGCACTCAGCGCGAGGTTGAAGGGGCATTCGTCCGGGGGGACGATGTGGTGTTGCGAATGCAGCAGCAACAAGAGGAGAGCCTTATGCCGACTCGCCGCCTGGGCCTTGCGGGGTTGCACAACACGTACAACTCACTGGCCTCAGCCCTCGTAGCGCGCACGTTCGAACTGCGCAACGAGAACATCCGCGATTCGCTGAGTTCGTTCAGCGGCGTGGAGCATCGACTGGAGCTGGTCCGTACGTTGGGGGACGTGCGATGGATCAACGACTCCAAAGCCACCAATATCAATGCCGCGTGGTATGCGTTAAGCAGCTACGACCGCCCGATCGTGTGGATCGCCGGTGGACGGGGCGACAACAACGATTACACGGCGTTGGACGAACTGGTGGACACGAACGTGAAGGCGATCATCTGCCTGGGAGAAGATGCCGACCTGATCTTCAACCACTGGTGCACCGCCAAGCGATGCGAGAAGGCCCTCACGATGGAAGAGGCCGTGAGTAAAGCGGCCGAGTTCGCCCACGACCACGATGTGGTGTTGTTCTCTCCTGCCTGCAAGTCCTTCGACATGTTCTCCAACTTCGAAGAACGAGGTCAGGTCTACAAGGCAGCCGTGAACGCTCTGTAGGCAAGGGCGAGCACGAGCAGGATTCAGGGTGCGAGGTAACGGCCGCGTCGAAGTCGGAACTCATTCATAGTGTTCCGACTGAAAGATCCAGTCGATCTCCCGTGGTGTGCCGTCACGTTTGGGCATCATGTTGGTCTGAACACGCAGTGTCCATGGCGTGGTGGCTTCTTCACCGAATCCCTCTCGAAACCTGAACCGCATCCATCCCTGCCTCTCACCGAACACTTCGTAGACCATTACGCTTACAGGATTGCCCAGAGTGTCCAAATCGGTCTCGCCACGGATGAGCGCTTCGACACTTCTCAAGGCTTGTCCGTCCAGCACATTTCCGAGATCGGTGTAGCGCTTCATCTGAAAGCCAATGATCGCTCGGTTGACCGTCCAGACATAGAACGTCGCAAGCTCTTCCCCGTTGTCAAACAACAGCCGTATGGTGTCTCCCTGGGGCACGAGTTCGCTCACGGATCCAACCACCGTGGCTCCGAACGTGATCTCGCCTGCCGAGATCTTCACGGGCTGACCATTGGCAACACGCTGCAAGGCGCTCAGGAACGAGTTACCATACTCCGACTCGTTGTCCACGTCGAACTGGGCGCGCATCGGCACGGTGCCGAGCAGAAGGAACAGCGGGATCAGGATCTGGAAGGTGTGCGACATTGTGCAACTCCGTGCTGATCGAAAGGGGCTCGGGAGACGGAATGTAACGTTCTCACGCTGGCCGTCGAACCAATTCTTCGCCTCATCCGTTATAGGCCGCGCCTATGGAACCAATCATTGAACTTCGGGGACTGCGGAAGCACTATGGCGACTTCGTGGCGGTGGACGGTCTGGATCTGACCGTGCGTCGCGGAGACGTGTACGGCTTCCTCGGACCCAACGGTGCGGGGAAAAGTACGACGATCCGCATGATGCTCTCGCTCATCAAGCCCACTGCCGGCACCATCACGCTCTTCGGCAAGCCCCTTTCCACGCATCGCAACGAGATCCTCTCCAGGATCGGTGCCATTGTGGAGCGTCCGGACTTCTATAACTACCTGCCGGCCCGCAAGAACCTGGAGCTGCTCGGACGCCTGTCCGGGGCGGATGTTTCCGACCGGAATATCATGCGGGTGCTCGAAATGGTAGGGTTGGACACACGAGCCACCAGCAAGGTCAAGACCTTCTCGCACGGCATGAAGCAGCGGCTTGGTATCGCCCAGGCGTTGTTGCACGATCCCGATCTGATCGTGCTGGATGAGCCGACCACTGGGCTGGATCCCCACGGCATGGTCGACGTCCGCAACATTATCCTGGACCTGGCCCGCGACCATCGGAAGACGATCCTGCTCAGCTCCCACATCCTGCCGGAAGTGGAACTGACGGCAACGCGGATGGTGATCATCAACAAGGGCAAGGCGATCGTGGAGGGGGCTGTGCAGGACCTGCTCAATGCCGGGCGCCTGAAGGTGACCGTAGAAACGCCGGATGTTCCGAGGGCTGTGGAGGTGATCAAGAAAAGCGCTTTTGCCGACCGCCTGCAGTCCACCGGCGACCACGCCGTGATCTTGTCGCTGGACAACTCAGAGATCAACCACCTTGCCACGCTGCTGATCGAACAGCAGGTGCACCTGAACGGCATCATCCCGGTGCGCTCCCTGGAAGAATTCTTCATCAACATCACGCAGGAGGCTGTATGATCCTTACGGCCACCCGCGTCGAGCTCGCCAAGGTCTTTAGCAAATGGCGCACCTACATCGCCTTCATCGCCGTGGGCCTGCTGATCCCAGTGGTGATCATCGCCATGGGTGCCGAAGGCAAGGAATACTTCGGTTTTGCCACACAGATGCTGCAGAGCCTGTTTACGTTCACTGGCAACCTGATGAACGGCTACACGGTGAGCTACATCCTGCTGGGTTCACTCTACGTCCACGTACCCTTCCTGGTCACGCTGGTTGCCGGCGACATTCTGGCCGGTGAAGCCACCGGCGGCACGTACCGATTGCTGCTTACGCGCCCGCTGTCGCGCACCACGTTGGTCACCTCCAAGTTCATCGCCACGCTCATCAGCACCAACCTGCTGATCCTGTTCATGGCGCTGCTGAGTATGGGGCTTGGGATCGCTTTGCTGGGGACGGGCGAAGTGGCCGTGATCCGATCGCAGATCACCATCCTGGCCGCCGATGACGTGATCTGGCGGTTCGTGCTGGCCTATGGATTTGCCGCTCTGGCCATGACCACCGTCTCATCGATCGCCTTCCTGTTCTCGTCATTCGTCGAGAATGCGATCGGACCGATCATGACCACCATGGCCATCATCATCGTGTTCACGATCCTCTCGGCCATCGACCTGCCGATCTTCGACGTGATCCGTCCGTTCTTCTTTACCACGCACATGGTGGGCTGGAAGGGTCAGATCGGAAGAGCA
>JANJTN010000128.1 GCA_024711065.1 bacterium | reverse complement strand
AATCCCGGTCATCAGCTCAGCGGTGATACGGGTGTAGCTCAACTGGTAGAGCAGCGGTCTCCAAAACCGCAGGCTGCGGGTTCAAGTCCTGCCGCCCGTGCGAACGAAACAGACGTCGACAACTTACCGTCGAAGGACAGCAACATGCTGGCAAAGACGAAACAATTTCTGACGGACGTGAGCAAGGAGATGCAAAAGGTCTCCTGGCCCACGCGTGAGCAGTTGCGCGAGAGCACGATCGTGGTGATCGTGACCAGCCTCATCATCACGGGAGTGACCTTCATCATCGACCAAGCGATGACGCAGGTGATGAAGTTCATCTTCTAAGGATACCGGAACGAATGCTGAACGCCCCCGACCAGGACCGACCGCTCGAGCCAAAGTGGTATGCCATTCGAACCTTCACCGGCCATGAGGCCAAGGTGAAGCAGAACATCGAGATGGAGATGACCCGCCTTGGCATGGAGAATCGTGTCCTGAACATCGTGATCCCACAGGAAACGGTGTACGAGGTGCGTAACGGCAAGCGCCGGACGAAGGTGAAGAACTTCCTTCCGGGGTACATCCTGATCGAGTGTACGTTGGACAAGCGCTTGAAGGAGGTGATCCTTTCGCTACAGTCCATCGTGAGTTTTGTGGGTACCAAGACCGAGCCGCAGGCCTTGCAGAAGGATGAAGTGGATCGGATCCTGGGTCGGGTCGAAGAGCGGAAGGACATCAGCACGTCGGTGACCTCGTTCCGCGAGGGAGATCCGGTGAAAGTGATCGACGGCCCGTTCTCGAACTTCAACGGCACGATCAAGGAAGTGAATAACGAAAAGCAGAAGCTGAAGGTGGAGGTTGGGATCCTGGGTCGCAAGACGCCGATCGAGCTCGACTTCCATCAGGTTGAATCAGAGAAACACTAGTTCATTTGTCAAGTGGGAGACCGACAAGCCCCTTACCTGAGGGAAGAGCGGTCGTTGACCACGAAAGGATACCATGGCTAAAAAGGTGATGGGGAGCTTCAAGCTCCAGATCAAGGGTGGCGAGGCCACGATGGCCCCGCCGGTAGGCCCGGCATTCGGTCAGCGCGGACTGGCCGGTATGGAATTCGTCAAGCAGTTCAATGCCAAGTCTGCCAAGCAGCCGGGCATGGTGCTGCCGTGCTTGATCACGTACTACTCGGACAAGAGCTTTACGTTCGAGATCAAGTCGCCCCCTGCTGCCGTGCTGCTGATCAAGGCTGCCGGCATCCCGAAGGGATCGGGCGAACCGAACCGCAACAAAGTGGGATCGGTCACGCGCAAGCAGCTGGAAGAGATCGCCGAGATCAAGAAGGCCGATCTGAATGCGAATGACCTGGACGCCGCCGTCTCGATGATCGCCGGCACGGCCCGTTCGATGGGCCTGACCGTAGAAGGATAATTCACCTGTTGGAGGCTGCCGGAGGGCGGCCGCTTGCACAACACAAGGACACAACCATGGCAACGAACAAACGCTACACCAAGGCAGCCCAGAGCTACGACCGCAAGAAGGTCTATGCGTTCAAAGAGGCTGTTGAGATCGTCAAGAAGAACGCCACCGCCAAATTCGACGAGTCCTTCGAGGTTACGATGAACCTCGGTGTGGACCCGCGGAAGGCCGACCAGCTGGTGCGCGGTACGGTAGCCCTGCCGCACGGCACGGGCAAGACCGTTCGCGTGCTGGTGATGGCCAACGCACCGAAGGACAAGGAAGCGCTGGACGCCGGCGCGGACTACGCCGGTCTGGCCGAATACGTCGAGAAGCTGCAAGGCGGCTGGGCAGACATCGACATCATCATTGCCACGCCCGACGTGATGGGCGAGGTTGGCAAGCTAGGCCGGATCCTCGGACCGCGCGGCCTGATGCCGAACCCGAAGAGCGGAACCGTTACGTTCGACGTAGCGAAGGCCGTTCAAGAGGTCAAAGCCGGTAAGATCGAGTTCCGCGTGGACAAGGCCGGCAACATCCATGCTGCGATCGGCAAGTGCTCCTTCTCTCCGGAGAAGCTGGCCGAGAACGCCGCACTCTTTGTGAACACTGTTTTGCGCGCCAAGCCGAGCTCGGCCAAAGGGAAGTACGTGAAGTCGTTGTTCTTCACGTCCACCATGGGTCCCAGCGTTCGGGTCGACGAGCATTCCGTGGGCGCAGACCATTAATCAACGACTATTACGCACTGTTTGGTGATCAAGCTTCTACCCGTCCTTGTGGCGGTTGATCACTGAACATCATTATGTGAATCGGAGCCGTATGGTAACGAAAGAACAAAAACAGGCGATCGTGGCCGAGCTCGTGGAGCAGATCCAGGGAGCAACGAGCCTCTATTTCGTCGACTTCACCCGGATGACGGTGGCGGAGGATCAAGCCTTCCGTGCCGAGATCCGCGAGAAGGGTGCCTCGATGCGCGTGGCCAAGAACACGCTCATCGCTCGTGCCCTTCAGCAGGCCGGTGAACAGTACGATCTGGGGATCGAGCGCTTTGCTGGGCAAACCGCGATCATCTTTGGTTCGACGGATGCCGTCGGTCCGGCCAAGATCATTCGCAAGCACTTTGAGAAGACGGAAAAACCGTCCTTGAAGATGGCATGGATCGAAGGTCAGACCTTCGACGGATCGCAGCTCAAGCGAGTTTCTGAGCTGCCGACGCGCGAGGAGCTCATTGCAGGTATCATCGGCAGCATCCATGCACCGGTCTCCGGTATCCATGGCGCCATCAGCGCAGTGATGCGCGATGTGGCATCGCTGGTCGAAGAAGTTGCCAAGAAACAGGCAGCCTAACCCCGTTACGAATACACAATCATTTAACTCAAGTAGGAGACAGTAATGTCTGCAATCGTTGAAGAACTCGTTGAGAAGATCGGCGCACTGACCCTTACGGAAGCTGCCGCTCTGAAGGAAGCTCTGGAAGAGAAGTTCGGTGTTACGGCCGCTGCACCGATGATGATGGCTGCCGGTCCGGTAGCTGCCGGTGGTGGCGAAGCCGCTGAAGAGAAGACCGAATTCGACGTGGAACTCACCGAAGCCGGTGCCCAGAAACTGAACGTGATCAAAGTGGTCCGCGAAGTCACGGGTCTCGGACTGAAGGAAGCCAAGGATCTGGTGGAAGGCGCCCCGAAAGTGGTGAAAGAAGCCGCTCCGAAGGACGAGGCCGAGTCGCTGAAGAAGAAGCTCGAAGAAGCTGGCGCCAAGGTCACGCTGAAGTAACGTCTGAACGCTATCAACAACCCCGGGTTGGCCGTTTTGTGCCTTCCCGGGTGTTGTTGTCTTTACTGGTCCTTGTGACCACACCTTTGTTCACGCTGTCGGGAGCCCCCTTCCCATGCATGCACCTCAGGATACATCCCTGTACACACTGCCGATGAAGCGCCTCCGCGAGCGCGTTCACTTCGGCCACGTTAGCAAGCACCACACCTACCCCGACCTGCTCGGGATCCAGATCGACTCGTACCACGAGTTCGTGCAGGAAGACGTACCGGCTACGGAGCGCCGCAACCTCGGCCTTCAGCGTGCCTTTGCGTCCAACTTCCCGATCGAGGACAACTCCGGAGTGTACGAACTGAGCTTCATCGATTACTTCATCGAGAAGCCCAAGTACACCGAGGAAGAGTGTCGCGAGCGCGAGCTGACGTACGCCAAGACGCTGAAAGCCCGTCTGCGGCTGTCGTCGAAGGCCGACCCGAGCTCGGAGGACTACATCGAGGCGATCGACCAGGAGGTCTACCTGGGTCAGATCCCGGCGATGACTCCTCGGGGAACCTTCATCATCAACGGCGCCGAGCGCGTGATCGTTGCCCAGCTGCATCGTTCGCCCGGCTGCTTCTTCGATGAAGCGTTGCACCCGAACGGCACCAAGATCTTCTCGGCGCGCATCATTCCGTTCAAGGGTTCGTGGATCGAATTCACCACGGACATCCACGACGTGATGTACGCCTACATCGACCGAAAGAAGAAATTCCCGGTCACCACCCTGCTGCGCGCCCTTGGCTATTCCAGCGATGAGGATCTGTTGAACCTCTTCGAACTGGCCGAGGATGTGCCGGTGAGTGAGCTCACCGAAGATCACCTCGGACGCCGCGTGGCGGCCGATGTGGTGGATATGGCCACAGGCGAGATCGTGGCCCAGCGCGACTATGTGGTGGACCCCAATCTGATGGAGATGCTCGGCGCAGCCGAGGTGGACTCCATTCGGTTGTACAAGTACGAAAACCCGAACGACGAGCCGATCATTGCCAAGACGCTGGCCAAGGACACGTCCCGCACCCGTGAGGATGCTCTGGAGACGATCTACCGCCAACTCCGTTCGTCCGATCCACCGGATCTGGACACGGCCTGGGGCTTGCTCGAGAAGCTGTTCTTCAACCCCAAGCGTTATGACCTGGGTGTTGTGGGCCGCTATCGCATCAATGAGAAACTGAATCTGAACGTGCCGTTCGATGTGACCACGCTGACCGTGGACGACATCGTACGGATCGTGAAACACCTGATCGACGTGCGCGACGCCAAGGTGCCGGTGGACGATATCGACCACTTGGCCAACCGTCGGGTTCGTACGGTGGGCGAGCAGCTTGAATCGACGTTCAATCTGGGTCTGACCCGGATGGCGCGTACGATCAAGGAGCGCCTTAGCGTTCGCGACAGCGAGAACATCACGCCGTCCGAACTGGTCAATGCTCGTACGATCACCAGCGTGATCAACCAGTTCTTCGGAACCAACCAGCTGAGCCAGTTCATGGATCAGACCAACCCGCTGTCTGAGGTTACGCACAAGCGTCGGACCTCGGCTCTGGGACCTGGCGGTCTGACGCGTGAGCGCGCCGGCTTTGAGGTGCGCGACGTGCACTATACGCACTACGGCCGCCTGTGTCCGATCGAGACGCCGGAAGGTCCGAACATCGGTCTGATCTCGTCGCTGGCCATCCATGCCCGCGTGAACAAGTTCGGCTTCATCGAGACGCCGTATGTGAAGGTCGTGAACGGTATCGTGACCGACGATCTGGAGTTCCTGCCGGCCGACAAGGAAGAAGGCAAGACCATCGTGCCGGCTGGCACGGATGTGGACAGCAAGGGCCGCCTGGTGGGAGAGACCGTGAAAGCCCGCCGCAGCGGCGACTACAAGGTCGTTCCGCCGTCGGAAGTGGAATACATGGAGGTCTCGACCGACCAGATCACGTCTCCGGCTGCCTCCCTGATCCCGTTCCTGGAGCACGACGATGCCAACCGGGCCCTGATGGGTTCGAACATGCAACGCCAAGGTGTGCCGCTGCTACGGCCGCACGCTCCGATCGTGGGTACCGGTATGGAAGCTCGCGTGGCTCGGGATTCGCGCTCGGTGGTTCTCGCAGAGGACGACGGCGTGATCGAGTACGTGTGCGGTGATTACGTGCAGGTACGGTACGACGACAAGCGCCCGAAGGACGAGCAACTGACGTCGTTCGATGGCGATCGCGTGATCCGCTACGAACTGCTGAAGTACTATCGCACGAACCAGGATACCGCCATCAACCAGCGCCCGATCGTGCGGGCGGGACAGCGCGTAGCCAAGGGCGAGCCGATCATCGACGGTGCGTCTACCGACGACGGTGAATTGGCACTCGGCCAGAACGTGATGGTGGCCTTCATGCCGTGGCGCGGATACAACTTTGAGGACGCCATTGTGATCAGCGAGCGCATGGTAGCGCAAGACGTGTTCACATCGGTCCACATCGAAGAATTCACGCTGCAGGTTCGCGACACCAAGCGTGGCGAAGAAGAGTTCACCCGCGAGATCCCGAACGTCTCGGAAGAAGCCACCAAGGACCTCGACGACCGCGGTATCGTGAGCGTTGGTTCCAAAGTGCATGAGGGCGACATCCTGATCGGTAAGATCACGCCCAAGGGCGAGACCGACCCGACACCGGAAGAGAAGCTGCTTCGTGCCATCTTCGGCGACAAGGCTGGAGATGTGAAGGACGTTTCACTGAAGGCACCTCCCGGACTCAAAGGCACGGTGATCAATACCAAGCTGTTCGCTCGCCGCGTGCTGACCTCCGATACGGAGTTCCGCGCGGAAGAGAAGCGTCGGCAAGACCTGATCACCAAACGCGAGCAGCAGGCTCTGCGTGCTCTGGACGTAGAGTGTGTGGAGCGCATCGGTCAGCTACTGGACGGCAAGACCAGTACCGGCATCCGCTCGGCGAATGACTCGGTGGTGTTCCGCTCCGGCGCCAAGCTGTCGGCAGAGGATCTGATGGCCAAGTACGAGGCAGGCTCGTTTGTGCCGTCGGCAATGAATGTCGAGCAGGATTGGGTGTCCGACAAGAAGACCATGACGTTGCTTCGCGAGCTGCTCAAGAACTACGAGAACCGCCGTCAGCTGGTCATGCTGGATGGCCGGATCGAGCGGAACAAGATCGCTGCCGGAGACGAGCTGCAGCCCGGTATCCTGCAGATGGCCAAGGTCTATGTGGCCAAGAAGCGCAAGCTGCAAGTGGGCGACAAGATGGCCGGCCGCCACGGCAACAAGGGTATCGTTTCGAAGATCGTTCCGGTGCAGGACATGCCGTTCCTGCCGGACGGACAGCCGGTGGACATCGTCCTTAACCCGCTGGGCGTACCGAGCCGTATGAACCTGGGCCAGCTGTACGAGACCGCTCTCGGCTGGGCTGGTTCGAAACTGGGTGTGCACTTCGCTACGCCGATCTTCGATGGTGCGTCGTGGGAGGAAGTGGGCGAGTACCTTGCTCAGGCCGGACTACCTCGTACCGGAAAAACGGTGCTGTACGATGGCCGCTCAGGCGAAGCTTTCGAAAATGAAGTCACCGTGGGCATCATCTACATGATGAAGCTCTCGCACTTGGTCGAAGACAAGCTGCACGCGCGATCCATTGGTCCATACTCGTTGATCACGCAACAACCGCTGGGTGGTAAAGCTCAGTTCGGCGGACAGCGTCTCGGCGAGATGGAGGTGTGGGCACTCGAGGCGTATGGGGCTGCCCACACGCTGCAAGAGATGATCACCGTCAAATCGGACGACGTGCAGGGACGAGCCAAGATGTACGAGACCCTCGTCAAAGGCGAGAACCTGCCGGTGCCGAATATCCCTGAGTCCTTCAACGTGCTCGTTCGCGAGTTGCAGGGCCTGTGCCTGGACGTCAAGTTCGATTGATCGTCCACGATTCACTGAACCGGAAAACTCCATCGGAGAAACGATGCAATTCCAACCAACACCGAAGCGCGGTTACTCGTCGATCACGATCCGCATCTCTTCGCCGGACGATATTCTGAATCGTTCGCACGGCGAAGTGACGAAGCCGGAAACGATCAACTACCGATCGTTCCGTCCGGAGAAGGACGGCTTGTTCTGCGAGAAGATCTTCGGACCGATCCGCGACTGGGAATGCGCCTGCGGGAAGTACAAGCGGATCCGCTATAAGGGGATCGTGTGCGACCGTTGCGGCGTTGAAGTCACCCAGAAAAGTGTGCGTCGCGAACGCATGGGCCACATCATGCTGGCCGTGCCCGTAGTGCACATCTGGTTCCTCCGTTCGCTCCCGAGCAAGATCTCGGGTGTGATCGGCATGCCGACCAAGGACATCGAACGGATCGTGTATTACGAATCCTACGTTGTGGTGCAGCCGGGTTCTACCGGTCTGCAACGCAAGGACCTCCTTACGGAGGACCAGTACCTCGAGGTCATGGCCAGTTTGCGCCCGGAAGAGCGCAACATGGACGATGACGATCCGAACAAGTTCATTGCCCTGATCGGTGGCGAGGCCATCAAGGAGCTGCTCAGCCGCGTGGATGCCGACGAAGAGTACTTCGCGCTCCGCGAACTGCTGCGCGACGACATGTCGCAAGCCAAGCGCGCCGATCTGCTCAAGCGCCTGCGGATCCTGGACGCTTTCCGTTCGGCCCCGGGTAAAGAGCCGAACCGTCCGGAGTGGATGGTGCTCGACATCATTCCCGTGATCCCGCCGGATCTGCGTCCGCTGGTTCCTCTCGAAGGGGGCCGGTTCGCAACGTCCGACTTGAACGACCTGTATCGCCGCGTGATCATTCGCAATAACCGCCTCAAGCGCTTGATGGACATCAAGGCTCCGGAGGTGATCCTGCGGAACGAGAAGCGGATGCTCCAGGAGTCGGTCGACGCCTTGTTCGACAACTCCCGTCGTGCCGTTCGCTCGGAGTCCCAGCGCGCACTGAAGTCGCTGGCCGACACGCTCAAGGGCAAGACCGGCCGCTTCCGCCAGAACCTGCTTGGTAAGCGGGTCGACTACTCCGGTCGTTCCGTGATCGTGGTCGGTCCGGAGCTGCAGTTGCACGAATGCGGTCTACCGAAAGACATGGCCGTAGAGCTGTTCAAGCCGCTGATCATCCGCAAGCTGATCGAGCGCGGACACTGCAAGACCGTCAAGAGCGCCAAGAAGCAGGTCGAGAAGAAGACCACCGAAGTGTGGGATATCCTGGACACGGTGATCGACGGACATCCGGTGCTGCTCAACCGTGCTCCAACCCTGCACCGTCTAGGTATCCAGGCCTTCCAGCCCAAACTGATCGAAGGTAAGGCGATCCAGCTGCACCCGTTGGTGACAACGGCCTTCAACGCCGACTTCGACGGCGACCAGATGGCCGTTCACGTACCGCTGAGCCACGAAGCCCAGCTCGAAGCCCTGCTGCTGATGCTGTCCAGCCACAACATCATGCACACGCAGAACGGCGAGCCGATCGCTGTACCGTCTCAGGACATGGTTCTGGGCGTGTACTACCTTACCAAGTCTCGCGACGGCGACAAAGGCGAAGGCAAGGTCTTCGGATCGCCGGACGAGGTGATCATGGCCTACAACAACAAGGTGCTTTCCATGCACGCCAAGATCAAGGTGCGTGTGAATGGCGAGATGATCGAGACCTCTACCGGCCGGGTGCTGTTCAACCAGATCGTTCCGCTCGAAATGGGGTACATGAACGAGATGCTCGGCAAGAAGCGTCTGCGTCAGGTGATCGCCATGTGCTTCCGTCGGGCCGGTCTGGCCAAGACCGTGGAGTTCCTGGATAAACTGAAGACCACCGGTTTCAACACCGCTACGCAAGGGGGCTTGTCGGTCTCCATCGCCGATGTGGTGGTGCCGGATGAGAAGACCGTGATCATCGACAAGGCCCAGGCCGAGGTCGACAAGATCGAAGATTACTACCACTCCGGTGTGATCACCGAGGGTGAGCGGTACAACAAGATCATCGATACGTGGTCCACGGCTACGAACCGTGTTGCCGACAAGCTGTACAGCGAGCTGGCATCGGCTCAGCAGGGCTTCAACACGTTCTACATGATGATGGATTCGCAGGCACGGGGCTCGAAAGAGCAGATCCGCCAGCTGGCCGGTATGCGGGGTCTGATGGCCAAGCCGCAAAAGACCGCCGGAGCCAGCAGTGCCGAGCTGATCGAGAACCCGATCATCTCGAACTTCAAGGAAGGCCTGACCAACCTGGAGTACTTCATCTCTACCCACGGTGCTCGTAAGGGTCTTGCCGACACCGCTCTGAAGACGGCTGATGCCGGCTACCTCACGCGGCGTCTGCACGACGTAGCCCAGGACGTGGTGATCTCCGAAGACGACTGCGGTACGATCCGTGGTCTGGAAACCCGTGCCCTGAAGGACGGTGAAGAAGTGAAGGAGCCGCTGAAAGAGCGGATCCTGGGTCGGGTGTCGCTGGTCGATATCGTGGACCCGATCACCGAAGAAGTGTATTGCAAGAAGGGCGAAGTGATCACGGAAGACATCTCCGACCGCATCGAAGGGTCGCCGATCGAAGCCGTCATGATCCGCTCCGTCCTCACGTGTGAATCTCGCCAGGGCGTGTGTGCCAAGTGCTACGGCCGGAACATGGCCACGGGCCAGATCGTAGACGTTGGCGAGGCCGTTGGTACGATCGCATCGCAGTCCATCGGCGAGCCGGGCACGCAGCTTACGCTGCGGACGTTCCACACGGGTGGTACGGCCTCGCTCTCCAGTAACCAGAGCATGGCCATCGCCAAGTTCGACGGTGTGGTGCAATTCGAGAACGTGCGCATCGTGACCACGCCGGGCGATACCGAAGACCAGAACGTGGCCGTATCCCGTGCCGGTGTGATCAACATCGTCGAGCCGGGCTCGAACCGTGTGGTCACCAAGTACGACCTGATCTATGGTGCTGAACTCCAGGTTGCGGACGGGCAACGCGTGACCAAGGGCGACGTGCTGTATGAGTGGGACCCGTACAACTCGGTGATCATCACGGAAAAGGCCGGACGCGTGCGCTATCGCGACCTTGTGTCGAACCTGACCTTCAAGGAAGCCATTGACGAGCAGACCGGCCACACCACCAAGATCGTGATCGACTCGCGGGACCGGACGAAGTCTCCGGCCATCGAGATCGTGGACGAAGACGGTGTGCTGCTGCAGTCGTACATCATCCCAACGCGTGCTCAGATCGTGGTGGACGACGCCGAGCTGGTGACCATCGGTACCAAGCTGGTGAAGATGCCTCGCGACCTTGGCCGTCTGCGCGACATTACGGGCGGTCTGCCCCGCGTAACGGAGCTGTTCGAAGCTCGCTCGCCGCAGGCACCCGCTGCCGTAACGGAGATCGACGGTATCATCGCCATCGACAAGCCGAAGCGCGGCTCCCGCGTGATCTCGGTGACCTCGCTGGATGGTGAACTGCGTCGCGAATACAGTGTGCCGATCGGACGCCACGTGCTTGTCCAGGAAGGCGACCTGGTTCGCGCCGGTGATCGTTTGTCCGAAGGCGCGATCAACCCACACGACATTCTGCACATCAAGGGTATCAACGAAGTGCAGAGCTACCTGGTGAACGAGATCCAGGAAGTGTACCGCATGCAGGGTGTGAAGATCAACGACAAGCACATCGAGGTGATCGTGCGTCAGATGCTGCAGAAGGTGAAGATCACCGACGCAGGAGACTCGCGATTCCTCGAGAACGACCAGGTGGATCGGATCCGCTTTACGGATGAGAACCAGCGGTTGAAGAACTGCGTGGTGGTTACCGACAAGGGTGATTCGAAGATGAAACTTGGTCAATTGATGGAGCGCAAGGAGTTCAAGGCCATCAACGACGAGCTGAAGAAGAAGGAGAAGGAGCCGGCCAAGTCTCGCAAGGCCGAACCGGCGATCGGCGAACCGCTGCTGCTGGGCATCACCACAGCATCGATCACCACTGAGTCCTGGCTGTCGGCAGCTTCGTTCCAGGAGACCACGAAGGTATTGTCCGAGGCCTCCTCGGCTGCCCGTGCCGACAACCTGTTGGGCCTCAAGGAGAACATCATCCTTGGTCAGCTGATCCCTGCCGGTACCGGCCTGCGTGAGTACCAGAAGATGATCGTGACCTCCGAGGTTGGCAACATCTTTGGTTCCGATGCCATACTGCCGGAAGTGATCACCGAAGAGGCTCCCGCACCAAAGCGGGGTCCGCGTCGAACGGTCACGGCCTGATCCAGCGTCCGATATCGTAACGCAAACGCCCCTCCGGGATTCCGGTGGGGCGTTTTCCTTTGTGTAGATTCGGACATGATCAAACGAGCCCTCCTACTGATGCTTGTGGCGGCCGCAGTGGCTAGCCCCCTTCACGCTGCCGACACCCTGTTCGTTGCCGCCATCGCAGAGCCGGGTGGCGACGGTCAGTCGTGGAATGCTCCGTACCGCTACCTGGCGGATGCCCTGTCCATGGCCGCCGATGGCGACGAGATATGGGTGGCACGTGGCGCCTATGAGGTGGATGCCTTTAGCGCTACGTTGCCCAAGGGTGTGCGCCTGTACGGCGGCTTTGGTGGCTACGAGACGCTGCGGGAGCTGCGCGACTGGTATCGGCGGCCGAGCGTGGTCGTGCTGAACGGGCGGTGGACCCTGGTTGAGCACGACTCCACCACCCGACTCGATGGCTTGGTGTTCCGTGGCCCTATTGGCGGGATCGATGTGCAGTTCGGCCAGCCAGCTTTCTACAATTGCCGCTTTACCGGGTTTGAAGGCGACGCCCTGGTGCTGTCCCAGACCGGCAGGGTACGTGTAGAGTTCTGCCAGTTCGACCATAACAGCGGCCGCGGTATCGCGATCCGAAATCACCAGGACCCGCCGTCGTACGGGTATGGTCCTTTCATCGGCGAAACGATGTTCCTGGCCAACAGCACCGAGGCCACTGCTGGTGGGATCTATGTGGGAGCCAGCGATGTAGCGCCCACGGTGCAGATCGCCTCGTGCGTGTTCGACAGCAACTATGCCGCTCTTGGAGGGGGCGCCATCGCCGCCGAAACTCCCGTGTACATCGTGAACACCACGTTCGTTCGTAATTCGGTTGGCACCGATGCCGTTGCCGGCGGCGGAACGTCGCTTGTGGTCTCCGGAGGCCTTCTCCAAAATTCGGTGATGTGGAACGGCGACCTGCCGGACACGCTCAAGCATGTAGTGCAGGTGAAGAAGGACGACGCGCATACGTTCACCTCCACCGCCAATCTGATCGAGAAAGACTTCGACCTCGGCTTCTGGCAGAGCGATCCGTCCTTTGAAGACATCAACGATCCCATGGGCCCGGATGGCTACTTCGGCACGGACGACGATGGTCTGCGTCCGTCGAGTTTCTCGGTGGCGCGAGACGGTGGCGTGGTCGACAAGTTCGTGAACCATCAGAACTGCGATGCCATCGGTAACCCGCGTCTGGTTGGACGCAAGGTAGACCTTGGAGCGTACGAGAGTCAGCGCCGTGGCCGCCTTACGCCTCCCGAAGCCATGGCAGAACTGCGCACTGGTACCATGGTGGTGTTCTTCCGCCATGCCAAAACGGACTGGAACTCCAAGGATCCGGGGCCCTCACCTGATTGCTTCCCCGGTCGCAACCTGATCCACGAGGGACGCGAGC
The DNA here is from genome assembly GCA_024711065.1 of bacterium. GTDB lineage: Bacteria > Bacteroidota > Ignavibacteria > Kapaibacteriales > Kapaibacteriaceae > OLB6. The sequence goes on along the minus strand of JANJTN010000128.1, from coordinate 38,599 downwards.
AGTCGCGCGAGATCGGCAAGGTGATGATCGCCCAAGGAGTACCTACTGGCGATGGCTATTCCAGTCCGGTGTGCCGGTGTTGGGAAACACTGGACCTGATGCTGGGTCGGTACGAGAAGCAACAACATTGGGCCAGCGGCGGCGGCGATGCGATCGCGGCAGCACGGTTGCAGGACCTGGAAACGATCCCCACGAACGGCTGTCGCGTGATCAGCACCCATGATGCCGTGGCCAACCTGGTGTTCAATCCGGCTGGTGACGGGGAGATCCTGACCACGGCCGAGATCATGGAGGGCGATTGCCTGATCATTCGCCCGACCGGCGACACCATGGAGGTGCTCGCCCAGTGGTGCAGCGATACGTGGGAGCGCTATCATGTCCGCTTCCCGGATCCGGCAACGTCGGTGGCAGAGGGTCCTCGGGTGGAAGGGGGCTTGGCCGCGTTCCCCAATCCGGCAGATGATCGCGTGGTGCTACGGACGGACGTGCCCATGTTGGTGCAGATCACGGACCTGATGGGACGCGATGTATGGACCGGCATGGTTCATGGCGAGGTCGACGTCGACACCCGCCACCTGGCCGGCGGCGTGTACCTGGTGCGCAGTGCCCAAGGTCCCTCCGTTCTGCTCAACGTTCGATGAGCTGCTGATGCTGCCTATCTTCCTGTCATGAAGAAACTGGCGCTCCATTGGCAGATCGTGATCGCGCTTGGCCTGGGATTTGGCTGGGCGTTCCTGGCCTCGTCGCTGGGTTGGGCTTCGCTGACCGACAACTGGATCGACCCGTTCGGTGAGATCTTTCTGCGACTCCTCAAGCTGATCGCCGTGCCGCTCGTAGCTGTGTCGGTGATCCGAGGCGTTGCCTCGTTGAGCGACATCCGGCGCCTGGGAAGGCTAGGCTTCCGTACGCTGATGCTCTACCTGGTCACGACCGTGATGGCGGTGTCTCTGGGCCTTCTGCTGGTGAACCTTATCCAGCCGGGATCCATGATCGATCAGGACCAGCGCCTGCGCAATCGGGCACGGTACGAAGCCTGGGTAGCCCGGACCGATGGCGTGGAGACCCTTGATGGACGACAGATCACCCAGCCACAGGCTTCCGCAGCGGTGGGCGAGGAAGTGGTGGACGCCAAGGTGGCCAAAGGACTGCAGACAATGGAAGCTACCCGCGAGCAGGGTCCATTGCAGCCGCTGGTGGACGTGATCCCGGAGAATCTGTTCGGGGCCTTCACCGATGCCGCCATGCTGCAGATCATCGCCTTTGCTGTGCTCTTTGGCATCGCCATGGTGCTGGTGCCTTCCGATCGAACCAAGGCCATGGCGGACCTGCTGTCAGCCACCGATGACGTGCTGCTGAAGATGGTCGACATGGTGATGAAGGCGGCACCATTTTTCGTGTTCTGCCTTGTTGCCGGGAAGGTAGGGGGCTTGGCAGGGAACGACCCCTCACGACTCGGTGCGATCTTTCAGAGTCTCGGCTGGTACAGCCTGACCGTGGTGCTGGGGTTGGTACTGATGATCTTCGTGATCTATCCGTTGATCATCCGAACGTTCCGTAGGGATATGACCGTTGGCCAGTTCTTTCGGGGCATGGCTCCCGCGCAGATGCTGGCGTTCTCGTCCAGCTCCAGCGCTGCTACGCTACCAGTAACCATGGAGTGTGTACACGACAACCTGGGTGTTCGCAAAGAAACCGTCGGATTCGTGCTGCCCATCGGAGCCACCGTGAACATGGATGGAACGTCGTTGTATCAGGCCGTGGCCGTGGTGTTCCTGGCCCAGTTCCACATGGTGGATCTCTCGCTGATGCAACAGGTAACGATCGTGCTCACCGCTACGCTGGCATCGATCGGCGCTGCGGCAGTGCCCAGTGCGGGACTGGTGACCATGATCCTGGTGATGCAGAGCGTGGGGTTGAATCCGGCCTGGATCAGCTTCATCGTGCCGGTGGACCGCCTGCTGGATATGGGCCGCACAGTGGTGAACGTAACCGGAGATGCCGTGGTCTGCTCTGCCGTGGACAAGTGGACGAACTAGCCCTTCGTCCTTCGCCCCTCGCCCCTCGCCCCTACATCAAATATCCGTCCACCGGCTTGACCGGTTCCGGCAGTTCCGTTTCGCCGAGCATCTGGCGCAGGTCGATCTCGATCGTGCGGCTGATGGCATTCATGGCTGTATCGTTCACGCGGTTCTCGAACGGATTTTCGATCGCCTTTGCCAGGTGATCGATACTGGACAACGCAAAGCCGAAGAAGATCGTCCACGGCACCGTCTGCCAGTCTGCCTCATCCACGATGATGAACGGGAAGATCGTAGAGAACACATTCACGAAGAACGTGGTGTAGTACCGATAGTCATGTGGGAACACCGTCTTCTTGATCCGCTCGCAGCCACCTTGGCTATCGAGGAACAGGCAGAAGCGCTCTTCGAAGAGGCGGACATGGGTGCGGTTCAATAGCCCCATGCGTTCCAGCTCCGCCACATCGCGAGAGTTGGATTCGATGATCGCATTGGGAACGTTCACACGTTGCAGTAAGAGAGCCAGCTCGTTGGTCTCAAAGAACGGTGTCAGGTCCAGGTCTTTGGACAGCCCCCTGAGATGATTGCGCAGCGACCAGCAATACCCGATCTGGCGGCGGACCATCGTGCGCGCGCGTTCTGGGTCTACAGGGCCTACGTAGGACAGGATCATCCGCGCCGTCGACCGAGAGTCGTTCACGATCTTGCCCCAGAGCATGCGGGCTTCCCACCACCGTTGATAGGCGTTGTTCACGCGAAAACCCAGGAGGATGGCCAGCAGGGTGCCGAAGATGGCAAGGGGCGTATTGGGCAGGTCTACGTGCTGTCCCCAGAAGTCATAGGTCACTACCACCACTACCGACAGCAGTAACAGGTAGGCCAGGCGTTTCCAGATCACCCGAGCGATGATGCTGAACTTGAGTCCGGTTTCCGTGATCATACGGTGGCCAAGATACTACCTTTGCGTTCGTGAATCCGCTTCTGCTAGCCCCCTTCCGATCGTACTTGTTGCTGCGCTTCTTCATGGCCTCCGGCTGGCACATGCAGGCGTTGGTGGTAGCATGGAGGATCTACGATCTGACCCGAGACCCATTGATGCTTGGGATGGTGGGCCTGGCCGAGGCCATCCCGGCGATCGGTGCTGCGTTGCCGATGGGGTACGTGGTGGACAAGATGAACAAGAAACGGTCGATCGTGGTAGCCACCATCCTGGTGCTCCTCAGCGCTATCGCCACAGCCATGCTGGTGCAGCCGGCTTCGGCGCAGCATCTGGGGCAACAGTGGACCGTCGGACTGATGCTGGCCATGGTGGTGGTGAATGGCTTCGCACGTTCGATCTATTCGCCCTCGATGTTCTCGGTGCTCAGCCGCATCGTGCCGCGCGACCTGCTGGCTCGTGCCACTGCGGCCGGTAGTACCGTCTGGCAGGGGGCGATGGTGCTGGGCCCGATGACCGCTGGCGTACTCTATGGATCGTTTGGCGTGACCGTGGCATCGGTGTGTACCATTGCCTCCATGCTCATCGCCGTGATCGGCATCGCCGGATTGCCGTCGTTTCCGCCGATCGCATCGGAGAGCAAGGGGAGTCTGAAGCAGGACCTCACGCTCGGACTGCGTTTCATTCTCAAGAACCAGGTGATCCTGGGTGCGCTGGGGCTGGACATGCTGGCCGTGCTGTTCGGCGGCGCCGTCGCCATCCTGCCGGTCTTTGCCGACCAGGTGTTGCATGTGGATGCCAGTGGCCTGGGTGTACTTCGGGCCGCGCCGTCCGTAGGTAGTGTGCTGATCATGACGTTGCTCAGTGTGCGCCCGCCGGAGCGGAATACGGGACGGACGCTCCTGCTGGCGGTAGGGGGCTTTGGTCTGTGCACTATCGCTTTCGCCCTGAGCACCAGTTTCTGGCTCAGTGTTGTGCTGCTCGTTGGTGTGGGTGCGTTCGACGCCGTGAGCGTGGTGATCCGGGGGACCATTCTGCAGCTCTTTACCCCGGACGAAATGCGCGGCCGCGTCGCGGCTGCCAACACGATGTTCATCTCGTCCAGCAACGAGATCGGCGCCCTCGAGTCCGGCGTTGCCGCCCGCCTGATGGGCGCGGTCCCCAGCGTGATCTTCGGCGGCGTGATGACGCTCCTGATCCTGTCCGCTGTGGCCTTCAAGGCCCCGATCCTGCGAAAGCTGGAGCTGAAGGACGGGGCGGATTGAGGCCTCTGCAAGCCCCCTTCCACATGAACTCTGTTTCATTTGGGAACGCTGGAAACTTTGCGGTATCTTTGTTGTCTTTTCCCACATCAATTTCAGACACAGTACCGCCATGGCTGACCTGTCAAAAGTCCGGAACATTGGAATCTCGGCTCACATCGACTCGGGCAAGACCACATTGTCCGAACGCATCCTGTTCTACACCGGCAAGATCCACGCGATCCACGAGGTTCGTGGCAAGGACGGCGTGGGCGCCAAGATGGACTCGATGGATCTCGAGCGCGAGAAGGGCATTACCATCCAGTCTGCCGCAACGTACTGCGAGTGGGGTGATTTCAACATCAACCTGATCGACACTCCAGGCCACGTGGACTTCACGGTGGAAGTGGAGCGCGCTCTGCGTGTGCTCGACGGCGCCGTGCTCGTGCTGTGCTCGGTGGCAGGCGTGCAGTCGCAGTCCATCACGGTGGACCGTCAGATGCGCCGCTACAGCGTACCGCGCCTGGCCTTCATCAACAAGTGCGACCGTTCGGGTGCCAACCCGGACCGTGTGATGGCGCAGCTTGCCGAGAAGCTCCAGCACAACCCGGCGTTCGTGACGTATCCGATCGGCCTCGAAGACAAGCTCGAAGGCGTGCTCGACATCGTGAATATGAAGGCCGTGTACTTCGATGGTGAAGGGGGCTCGGACATCCGTGTCGAGGAGATCCCGGTGCACATGGCCGACAAGGCCGGCGAACTCCGCCGTCGCCTGGTCGAGGTCGCGGCCGACTTTGACGATTCGCTGATGGAGAAATTCCTGATGGACGAGCAGCCTACGACCGCCGAGTTGATGGCCGCCATCCGCAAGGGTACGCTTACGATGAACATGACGCCGGTGTTCTGTGGCTCGGCCTACAAGAACAAAGGCGTGCAGACGCTGCTGGACGGGGTAACGAACTTCCTGCCGGCACCGTTCGACATCAACAACGAAGCCCTGGACCAGGACAAGAACGAAGAGAAAGTGGCGCTCGCTAGCGATCCTTCCAAGCCGCTCGTGATGCTCGCCTTCAAACTCGAAGACGGCCGCTATGGTCAGCTGACCTACATGCGGATCTATCAGGGTACGGTCAAGAAAGGCGACTTCATCTTCAACGTGTCCGGCAACAAGAAGATCAAGGTGCCGCGCCTGGTGCGGATGCACTCCAGCGAGATGCACGACATCGAAGAAGCACGCGCTGGAGACATCGTGGCGTTGTTCGGTGTGGACTGCGCCTCGGGCGACACGTTCACGGACGGAACAGTGAACTATTCGATGACGTCGATGTTCGTTCCCGAGCCCGTGATCGAGTTGGCCGTGGCTCCGAAGGACAAGGCCGGTCAGGTGAACTTCTCCAAGGCCCTCAACCGCTTCACCAAGGAAGACCCAACCTTCCGCGTAAGCCGAGATGAAGAGTCTGGTGAGACCATCATCAAGGGCATGGGCGAGCTGCACCTGGATATCTACATTGAGCGGATCAAGCGCGAATACAACACCGAAGTGATCGTTGGACGTCCGAAGGTAGCCTTCCGCGAAGCCATCTCGCAGCGCGCCGAGTTCAACTACACGCACAAGAAGCAGACGGGTGGTTCCGGCCAGTTCGGTCGGGTAGGGGGCTTTATCGAGCCGCTGCCACTGGATGCCGTTGAAACCTATGAGTTCGTGGATGATATCGTAGGCGGTGTGATCCCCCGCGAGTACATTCCGGCCTGTAACAAGGGCTTCCAGGAAGCACTGCAGGAAGGTACTATCATCGGTCAGAAGATCGTGGGTGTGCGTGTGACCATCAACGACGGTGCAACGCACGCGGTGGACTCCTCCGAGCAGGCGTTCAAGACCGCTTCGCTGATGGCCTTCCGCGAAGCCTATATGAAAGCCAAGCCGATCGTGCTCGAGCCGATCATGAAGCTGGAAGTAAGCGCGCCGGAAGAGTTCCAGGGCACGGTGATCGGTCAGATCAACCAGCGTCGTGGCGTGATCATCCGCACGGAGTCGGACGTGGCCTATGTGACCGTCGAGGCCGAAGTGCCGCTGTCGGAAATGTTCGGCTACTCCACGGACCTGCGCTCGGTAACCCAAGGCAAAGGCGAGTTCTCGATGGAATTCGCGAAGTACTCGCAGATTCCAAAGAACATTCAGGACGAAATGGCCAAGGAGCACGCTGCCAAGCGCGCCGAAGGCCGCTAGTCAAGCGCTTGAGCATTCGAACGCTTGAACGATTGAGTGTTCAGGAGTGAGAGATCAATCAGGGGCGTCCGAATGGATGCCCCTTTCCTGTTGAAGTAAAGCTTAAAATCAAAGTCACGAGGATACGAAGAATTGCGTACGTAATAGTGCTTTTTTTTACTCCGATACCGTAGTGTTGGGAGAACAAGTTCTTCTCTCTACTTTCACTGGAGATTCGCTATGAAGCACTCCGCCTTCTTCCTCCTCGTTGGACTGTGTTGTTTGTTGCTCGGCACGCCGCAACTCTCGGCACAGTGCTCCGGGCAGGATGTCCCGAACTGCAACTGTGAAGCGCTCACCGCCAAGGATCTTACCATCTGCATTGGTGGGGTCGACTACGACATTACGGTGTTCAGTTGCGAGCAGATGCCTAATCCGAACCGAATTGCTCACCCGTGCTACTTCCCGACTGTTTGTACGCAGCCAACCCAGGACAGGATCTCATGGGTCAAAAAGATCTGCGTCCCAGTTGGATTTCCAACGGGAAGCATTGAAGCCCTCTACAACGCCATCATTTGCGAAACGAATCTTTGCGAGAATGACTACCTTGGAGTCAGTGGTTCCTTCCCGTCCTGCACAACAACACCCCCCGACGCCTGCGCAGAAACGTATCCGTACTGCCACATCCTCGCACTTCCAAAATGTGTGAAGTGGGATGGCCAATGCCTCGTGGTTTGTGACACAGACTGCGATCAATACTGTTACGTGTGGAGGCAGTACTGCATCGACAACTCACCACCCCCACATGGCCCTGCCTGTGTGATGTGTGCAATGGCCATCTGCGAAGATCCAGATGCAGAGACGTGCCAAGGGACATGTCTTGACCCAGTGGATTGCGACGAATTGACGTTCTCAGCCTGCTGTGAGTAACCAATACCAACGATCAAACCCACCGCCCTGTACCATCAGCGCCTGTGCGGTGGGTTGTCGATTCCCCGTCCTCGCTCTGTTCGTTCATGGAGTAGTAATAATTGGCTTTTTCGTCTCTTCGGCAGCTCCATTAGAAGCTCAGCAGGCTCAATTGGGCCAATCACGGCACTATCTGATTATTGCTCATGAAGGCCTGCTGTCATTTGGCCCTCCGTTGGCAATATCTAACGCCGGGAAAGGCCCAATCTTCAGCACTGATTTCGGCCGCGTGTTTGAAAGCAGGATGCCTAGAGAGCTTTCTGAGCTGTATTTACCTAAAGGAATCGATGGTATGTACTATGCTGGAAAACAGACTTTCCTCTGTCATGGCACAGCACATACCAACGAATCCACAATCTTCATTTCAACTGATAGTGGGAACACCTGGGAGTTCTTTCAGAGGAATGCTCCCAGACCTAATGTAAAGTTTGTAACACAACCTGGTGATGGTTCCCTGCGTGTAGGTAATGTCTACACTACTAACGCAGGTACGAGCTGGATCACTGTTCCTCAGCCGGATACATTGAGGGGCAGTGACCTAGCCTTCTTCTATTTGCAGAATGGAGAATTTGTCTGCAGGGAATCCGGGACCGGCAGGTGGTACAGGATCAACCTTGACGAACAGCGATACGGCGATGCAGAGATCCCATGGGTCATTCCCGAGATCTACCGCCTTCCCAACCGCGGTCTCCTAGGTATAGAACCTCGAATAGGCAAGCATGTGATCCGATATCTGGAGACAGGCGATACGGTCTTCCGCGAGGTCATCTACGAGTCAGTCGGAGGCCAGGTATTGGATTCGATCTGGGTGAAGAACACTATCCAGATTGGCAACGGCATGGTTGTGCTCATTGTACAGTATCCGGGGATCTTTGGCTTGAGTGACCGGCTGCTGATCCTGCGCGGCGGAGAGGCCGAGGAGATCCTGGCGGGTGAGTATGATGCCGAACCGGAGGCTGAATGGCACAGGTTGCTGGGTCATCACGGCGACGAGTTCCTGGTTTCGACGCGCAACGCCAACCGTACCACCAAGCTCTTCGAGGTCAATGCGCGCACAGGCGATGTGCGCCGTGTCACGCCACTGGGCACGTCCGATCAATGGAATGACTGGACGATGGGCGTGGACGCCTACAATGGTACCGACGTGTTGTGGGTGGACGGCAACACGGGTGCCTATGTCATGGATGTGGCAACCGGCCAGATCGAAATGGCTGGCCGTGTTGATGATCCTCATGACAGATTCACTGCCGTGACGAGTCACGACGTGGTCGTAGACAATGGAACAGTTCTCTGGCTTGACGAGAACGGCAGTGTGGCTCGCCTGCAGAATGATTCAACGAGCATCCTTCAGGCTCACGAAGCCACAGGTATCATACGACGAGATTTTGGGCTTGAGCGGTGGAACGATTCGCCGCCGCTCGTCCGAGATCTAGACTTGACACCTCGGTTGTTGTGGTCGTCCGATTCAAGCTGGTTCGTGGGAGGGGAGCATCTGCATGAGGTGGTCTACGGCCGGCGGCCGCACGTGGTGCGAGATGACACGACGTCGTTCTGGCTTCGACTTTCGTCGGGCGAGGAACTCGCAGGCTATCGTCAGGTTCTGAAGCGTACACTTGATGGATTCGACACGCTGGGCAGGCCTGGCCAGGCAGAAGGTGCTATCGGCTGCATGATGGAGACGGTGAACGGTGATCTGCTGTGCGGCCTTCGCGGATACGTGGTCACCATCAATTTGGAACCTTCGGACACCGTCCGCGGCGGCCTCCACCGGTCTACCAATGGTGGTGTAACGTGGTCAAAAGTTGCCCTGCCGGTAGATGCCGAGATGGTGTACTCTCTGCAGAGGCGGTCAACTGACAACTCACTCTGGGCAAGTGTTGGCAGCGTTAGCCGCGTTCTGCAAGCTGTGGAAGGCAATGCCGGCCAGGACAGCATTGTGGCGGTTCAGCACGTGATAGGTGGGACCTATCTACTGCGCAGCAACGATGACGGCTTCACATGGCAGGTGGTCAATCATCATCCCGCTAACGTGCGTTACTCGCTCTGCGCGGGCAACGTGGATTTCCGTGGAGGCCGAACCATTACGTGGGTCACACATGATCGAGTCCACTGGTCTGACGATGATGGTATGTCGTGGAGATTGGTTGATGGCTTGGAAGGCCTGGAGATACGGATCACCAGTGCAGCTTTCGACACCACAGGTACATTGTGGATCGCCTCCAACCAGGGATTGCACAAGGTCTCCACTGAAACAGTAGGGGGCATTGATAGTGAAGTCAACGATCCCCAAAGTCACTCCACGCCCATCTTCTGGGCTAACACCTTTCCGAATCCAACCGATCAAACGTTTACGCTGCGGCTTTACAACCTGGATCGCCTTCGCGGCGACGTCGAGCAGTTCGAGATCGTAGACCTGCTGGGCCGCACGGTGCTGGACCTGTCCTACCTGACCCAAGGCCAGCGTCCGCCAGGCACTGTCGATGTGCCGCTGGATCTGGGAATGAACGCCTCGGGCCTCTACCTGCTGGTGGCCCGCACAACGCAGCGGTCGTTCACCTGGCTGATGTGGGTGTATCACCAATAGGGGCGTCCGAATGGATGCCCCTTTTCGTTGTGCGCTCAGTCCAGCGTGATCACGAGTTGGATCACGACCGTACCACCAAGCCCCAATAGCCCCTGTAGTGCGGGATTATCCGTTGCTTCGACCACGAACCGAAGCGTGGCCGTTGCGCCTTGTCCGTCTGCGGAAATGGTCGCGGAGAGAGGGTCTCCGCTATAGGTAGGGGGCTCCAATACGGTGCTGGCGACCTCGGAACGGTTGCCGAGATGTCGGATCCTGATCGCATACGAGGTGTCGACGGAGAGTTCGGTGCTGCGCAGCCCAAAGACGTCGAAGGGTACCCGAACGGTATCATCGCTCACATCAAAGCCGTTGTAGCGCCGCGTGATGTCCAGATCTTCAAGGGTCTTCTGCTCCGACAGCGTCTGCCGTCTGACGGTGGTGCTCACACGCATTGAGTCGACGTAGTCCACTGCATCTGTTATTGTATGGAACAGGGTTGCCGTACCTCCCGTCTCCGCCGGACCGTATGGAGCAGAGACGCTCACCGCAGCCGAGTCGATATCCACGGGAGCGCATCGAAATGCACAGCGTTGAACATCAACCGCCAGGGTCGGTCGGTCAGATCCGTTCTCAAGGATGATATCGGCACTGAAGCCTACCGAGCCGTCCGAGTATTCGATCATGGTACAGCGGGACCCTGGTGCTATGTTGCATGTGGAGGCGGATCCATTGACAAGGACAATGGCGTCCGTGCGGCCGATCACCTCCACGGTCTGCAACACCGTACGGTCAACGCCTACGGTGTCGAACATCCTAGGCGTGTCGATCAGTGCAGCATCGGTGCACCCGATCAACGAGAGCGAGATCCCGGCGGCAAGGATCAGTATGTACCGGTTCACCATGCCAGCCCCATTCCGATAGACCAGTTCACCTGCATTGACGTTTGTGGAGAGCCGTTCGCCGAGTACCACAGGTTGCCGGCTTCCATGCCAGCCGTGAACGAGAAGCGGTCGTCTGGACACCACGCCACTCCGAGGAGGGCTCGACCGATCATGCCACCATCACTGATGCCTGCAACGAGCTGGCCGAACGGCGACAGACCATCAGCAAGGGCATCCTGAAATGTGTACCGAACCGTTGGCCCCACCCAGAAGAGGGCAGGGTTTTGCCGGACCATTTCCGTTACTCCACCCGCGGTCTGCTGGTACTCCTGCAGGAAGGACTGACGCCCCACTTCGAAGCCAACTGCCACGCCATCCGAGATGGAGTAAAACGCATCCACGGCCAGGTTGTTCAGTCCTGTCTGGTCGTTCGTAGGAACCTTGGAGGAAGAGGCGCTGATGGCTTGTAGCGTCCTCACGTGGAGCTGCATTGGCGCGGACGTTCTTTGCACAATTGAGCTATTGACCAGCGTGGTCAATGGCGTCAACGTCGTCCCACGTGCCCGTGGCTGCTCTGCGAGTACTGTCGGTGAATGCTGCTGGGACTCCATCCGGGTGATCATCTGCGGGGTCTGCAGGGGAGGTCGATCGGCATGGTGTCGTCCATAGGATGCCGTGCCTTCTCGGAAGTCCTGATGCATGAAAGCATCGTTCATCCTTGCTGGCCCTGGTCGACTGACCTCAACGGACGAACTCGTGGTGGCCGGAGGAATTGCGTTAGTGGCTCCAAGCCGTGCGGATGTTCCGGTGTTGGGCTTGACGCTCACCGGATCCAGATGCGTGTTGAAGTGGCGCTCCCACTCGATCCCACCGACGAAGACGAGTCCAGCGACCATCAACGCTCCGATCGAAAGGAGGATGGGACCGCCGAACGACCAGCCGGAGGCGACAGCTGACCGTGACCGGGCAACATCTGCAAAGATCCATTCGGTTGTTGAGGCGGAGGGGGCCGAAGCCTCGCCAAGAAGTGGAGACGCATGATGCGTTCGTACGGCTGTCACGAACTCCTCGCGCAGCAACGAATCGCGCTCCATCATGCCGAACAGAACGCTTTCGTCAACGTCGGAGAGCGTACCGTCGAGGAACGCATTTAACATGTCTTCAAAGTGCTGTGTCATCGTGATTCACCAATGTATGGTGTCAGTATTGTTCGTATCTGCTGTCTGGCGCGCCAGACCTTGTTGCGTAGTGCGTTCACGGACTCTCCAAGGAGATCGCTCATCTCTTCGTAAGAGAACCCTTCCACCTCATGCAGGACAAAAGCCTCACGAGCGGATGGGTCTAGTGTAGAGAGCCCAAGCTGGATGAGTTCCTGGAGCTCCAGCTGCCGAGACGGATCCCCGTTGAGTTGCGGAAGTTCAACGTCGTCGATGCTCACCATCTGCCTGTGGTTCTTTCGTACGTGCATCAGGCACGCATTATGTGCCGCCCGAAAGAGGTAGCTCCGAACGTTCTCCACGTTGGCTGCTCCGTCTCGAGCCTTGCTATGGAGATGAAGCCAACACTCCTGAAAAGCGTCGTCGGCATCGTCGCGATTTGCCAGCACATGAAGACAGTAGCTGAACAATCGCACTCTATAGCGTTCGTACAAGGTGCGGAAGGCGGCCAGTCCATCGGCTGTCGCGATCAACGAAAAGAGTTCTTCATCGTTGTGGTGGTGAAAGGCGTGCATGATCTCGTGATAGATGCAGCAATCGAGGCGGATGTCTCACGCTGATTGGCAGTCGGCATATTTTTTCCGTAGTCTGAGACATCGTGTACCTCCGCTGCATCTCAGTACCACAAACGCAGACACGTGAATGCAAACCCTGTCCCACTATTTCCTAACGGAGGTTCGTATGAATCGATGGTTCTTGATCCTTGTGCCGGTGTTCATGGCACTCGGATTCGCACAACAAGCATGGGCGCAAGCCCCTTCCCCAGCATCCTGGCTGCGTAGCACGCATCTGGTCCAGATCGATGGCGGAGATCAGTATGACGTTACCTTGAACTGGCTGCACGGCGTGGTTGATGATCAGCACCCTGCAGCAAAGAGTTTTGATGTCTACCGTTGTCCGGTCGGTCAGGATCGTGCCTTGGCCGAGTACGACCTCGCCGGTTCGGTGGCGCTCGATCCGACCGACGTTGACATCACGTTTGTCGATAAGGGTGTGACCCGCGGCGCGTACTACTACTATGTGGTCGGCCGAGACGGAGCGAAGGTTGGCGATCCGTCACCACGATGTATGGTGTTCGCTCCCGGCTCCTACTGCGTGGACATTCTTGATCCGATCCTGACGTTCGTCTCCACGCCGGTCACGGTGATCGAGCCAGGTAAGAACTACGTCTATATGGCCTTTGCTCGCCATCGCAGTGCTCGAGTGCAGGGATTCGTGCGGTACGAACTCGTCAGCGGTCCGGAAGGTCTCAGCATCGACGCCCAGACGGGTACGGTCACCTGGAATGTTCCGGAGTCTCTCGACGAGCCGGTAGCTGTAAAGATCCGTGCCTGGTCGCTGGATGATGAGAGAGCAGAAGCCTTCCAGGAATGGGGCATCCGTCCACTCGAATCCTTCGAGATCCAGATCGGCTCCACAGCATCGGTCCAGGAAAGCGAGCTCCTCGGATCGGCAGTTGCTCCGAACCCGGCGGTAACGCACGTAGGCATTCAACTCCGTTCTACCGATCCGGCAACGATCCGTGTGTTCGACCTTGCCGGACAAGCCGTACTGGAACAGAACAACGTGGACGGAGGCCAGCTGCAGTTGTCGGTCTCCACACTGGCACCTGGACGGTACACGATGCTCGTGCAACAAGGCAATCGCATCCAGACCACACCACTGATGGTGATCCGCTAAGAGACGCACGACTGTTCTCATGTGGCCAACACGCAAGGGGCGTCCATCCGGACGTCCCTTGTTCGTTTCTCCCGAAGTTTGCCGCATGTCCACAGCCCCTTTCCATACACGTCTTGCCCCTACGCCCTCCGGCTTTCTGCACCTTGGCAACGCCTTCAACTTTATCCTTACCTGGAAGCTGGCACGGATGGCAGGGGGCTCGGTCCGCCTCCGCATTGATGATGCCGACCAAGAGAAGGTGCATGCGCCGTTCGTGGAGGACATCTTCCGGTCGTTGGAGTGGCTGGGTGTGGATTGGGACGTAGGGCCAACGGGACCGGACGACTTCCATGCCAACTGGTCGCAACGTCTGCGCTACGATCGCTATCGTTCCGTGATCGACGATCTGCGAACGGCAGGGGAGCTGTTCGCCTGCATGTGCACGCGCAAGGAGATCCGCGATGCATCGCCAGATCTGACCTATCCCGGTACGTGTGTTGGGAAGGGGCTTCCGTTCGGTGCGCCGGACATCGCCTGGCGTTTGCATGCTGCTGACGCTGCCGTGCCGTTCCCGATCATCAAGCAGAAGAACAATGCGCCGGCCTATATGCTGGTGAGTGTGGTGGACGACGTCGATCACGGCATCACGCACATTGTGCGTGGGGCAGACCTGCTGTCCGCAACGCGCACGCAAGGCGTCTTGGCCAATCGAAGCGCGTGGCTAGCCCCCTTCAACAGGATCGTTGTGCACCATCATCCGCTGCTGCTGGACGAAGCCGGGGAAAAACTGGCGAAGTCCGCCGGTTCGACCACCCTGGCATCGATGCGGGAACGCGGCGAGGATGCGCAGCGGATCCACAGCATGGTAGAGCGCTATCTGGAGGCCGGATCGCCAGCGTTTTCGGACGCCGCTGCATAGCGGGTTTCGAACCAGCGGGAGATCGCCGACGTTCCAACGGGGTCGAACATGGGGAGTGGAGGAGCGCTCCGAAATGCCGCGGCCATCTCTCTGCCCATCTGGCGGACCTTGTTCGGCGTGCTGTCCGGAACGCGGCGAAAGAAGGATAATGTACGCTCAAGCAGTGCCGACGCTCCGAGGTGCTTGCGGGCATACCGCTGCAGACTGCGTGTTCGCGAGCGCAGGAACTCGGTGTCGTTGGCCTCAACGGCATGCATCAGGTCGTACAACATGGCTGCTGCATGCAGATCCGGACGAACAGCATCGTCCAGATCCATGAGTTCTCGCGTCCAGTAAACACGCATGGCGTCCGCCGCACACTCCACGCCGGCGCGCACCATGGTGAATACCAGAACCACCCGGTTGTGTGGAGTGATCTGCTCGCCTTGATGACGGTAGAAGTAGCGCAGGCTCGGTTCTATCTGCAGCAGGCGATCGTAGGACTGCTCGTACAGGGCGTAGTTGGACTCCAGCATCCAGGATCGTGTTGCTCGTGTGATCGTGCGTTCGATCCGAACCGCGTTTGTCCACGCGTAGAACGCGTCGGCATCCTGCAGATACACGTCCGGACGCCTGGCCTCCAGCGCACAGAACAGGTAGGTATACCACGAAGTCTCGTTCAGCTCGGTGCGTGCGGCGAAGAACTCCGGCTCTGATCGACGTAGAGTCTCCAGCGCTGATGCTTCGGCGAACGCCGATTCCGCGTCCACCTTGTGCATACGGTACCAGTTGCAGCGCAACAGGTAGAAGTTTGCGGCAGCAGAGTGGCTCAGAGCCTGGTCTGGAGACTGCAGCAGCGGCGCGTCGAGGATGGTGTCCAGCCACTTCGCCGAGACGCGATCGCCAGCACTGGACCGGACAAGGTGTTTGTGCATGGCATTGCCCATTTCCTCGTAGTCCAGGCTGTTATGATACAGCTGCAGAACGCGCCGTTGCTCGGCATTCAGATCGGGGTTGCGGGGTGAGTCCTCATAGGCATTGCGTACCAGCTGCCGAAATCGCTTCAGCCAGGCCAGGGCTCGGAGCCATGGGATGAACACTTCAAGAGCTGCCGCCAGCGCCAATGCTTTCGATGCACGCTTTTCCGCTTCGGTATACAGCCCGTGGTCCAACAGAAGATCGGCATCATCCAGCAGTTCCTGGATCCGTCGAGCCGGTGTGCTGGACATCGAGTAGGCACGAAGTGCATCCAGGAGCCGCTGCATGCAGTAGTTCTTGACGGACGACAAGCGGTGTGCCCACGGGAAGCCCCTTACAGCCTCTTTCAGGGTCTGCGGCGAGGGGTCGTCCAGCCCCCGAATGACGTCAAACAGGATCACGTAATCCTGGTCCGGATCGCTGCTGTATCGCGACCAGTACTTCTTGACGTAGCCCACTTCGGTGCGGTCCAGCGAGTGGATCAGACGGCGGAGGTCATCCTTTGTATGTGCCGGCATAGGGTGTTCGACTTCGAAGAATACGTGAAGATGTGGATGAACCTTTGGGAGCTCCGTGCGTCGATCGACGCTCGTTCAATCACACCTCATTACACAGAAGCACGGAGTACGAAAATGATACGCAAAGGATTCCTGATCATGACCCTGGTGCTGGCCAGTCTGGCCGGAGGCACGGCCCAGGTGGCAGACCGACCGTGGTCTGCCGTTGCCATGCCTCCCGGTGGGCGCTTGCTGGACGTTGCAGCCCTGGATAGCTATCGATTCTGGACGGTCGGGGTAGGGGGCTTGTTCTTTGAGTCGATGGACGGCGGACGGGTGTGGAACCGGCTTGATGCCGGCGTGAGCGATGCAACGCTGAACGCCGTTACCGCCGATGTGTCCATGAACATGGTGGTAGCTGTGGGTGCGGATGGCTGGATGGTCCGATATCAACCAGGAGCCACACCGCTTGCCCAGCAACTGCATGCGCAATGGACACTCACCGGTGTCGATATTGCCAACGGCATCATACTGGTGGCTGGAATGGACGAGTTCCAGCGTCCCCTGATCCTCCGATCCGCCGACGGCGGACAGAACTTTGTACGTCTGCAGACCACCGTGAACGTGCCGGTCACCATCAATGGCGCTCAGTTCATGAGTATTACCACGGCCGTGGTCTTCGGCGGAGCCCATCGTCAGGAAGGTAGCGGCTCTCCGATCGTGCTGGTCTCGCGCGACGCCGGAATCACGTGGGATGAATCGTTAGGGGGCTCGTTCGATTTCAACGTGAGTGCGATCGCGGGTACGAGTCTGCAGTGGGTCGCAACGGGCGTACAACTTGGCGATGGTACTGCGGGTGTCTTTCGCAGTATGGACGAGGGGACGTCGTGGGTGTTCGAAGAGCATCCGGAACTGATGCTGGTCACCGACATTATTCGTGCCGATGGACCGGACCTGATCGCCGTTGGTTTGCGTGTGCTGGATGCCGACCCCGAGCCCATCGTTGTGGCTTCTGAGTTCCATAGTCGAGACGCCGGTACCAACTGGGGTGTGCGTGATATCTCGGATACGGAAGGCGCTGTGGTGCGGATCGCCCGGGGTGGGGATCGCGTGATCGCTGTGGGTTTCGAACAGAACTCATATCGCCGGTGGTACGATCGCACGCTGCCTCGTGGCGGGGTGGACCTGCTGCGCAAACATCTGCCGTTGGGCACGTCGGACGTGACCTCGTTCGTGGATCGACGATTCGACCAGGTGTTCCGGAATGCGACCGACGAGCCCCTTACCGTGGCTTCTGTGGTGCTACACGACATGAGTGGCTGCATGGTGCAGCAGCCTACGATCGGATCCATCGTTGCCCCAGGTGGGGAACTGGCCGTGCAGATCGTTCACGGTCCACAGTCTGTGGGCAACCAGTGGGGTGTGTTGCAGGTGGTGTTCACGGACGGAACCACGGCTGAGGTGCTGGTCAGTTCTACCGGCCAGCAGCCTGCCGGCAACGGCGACCTTACGTTGGCGCAGCCCGTGCTGGACCTGGGCAACGTGGTTACCACCGAGATCGTGGAGCAGGCATTCGACGTGATGGTCAACAACGCATCCGAGGCGCGTCAGGTAGAGCGGATAGAGATCACGGGTAGCGACCTGATCGCGTTCGCCATTACGGACATGCCCGAATTCCCCGTGACGCTGGCTCCGGGCGAAACGCTGCCGTTGACGGTCGTATTCGAGCCGATGGCGGCCGGCGTGTATCATGTGCAGCTCGAGATCCATACGGCACGGGGCGTTCAACTCCTACCGGTGGTTGCCGAAGTTCGATCCGACGCATTCGAGCACGTGGTCGACTTGGGTCAGGCCGTTGTTGGCGAGCGCGTGGAGCGGGACGTGATGTTCCGGCACCAGACCTGGAACACGGCGCTGGAGCTCCACACCATTCATGGTCCGAGTGCCCCGTTTGCCGTGACCAGCACGAGTCCGCTTCCATTTGAAGGGGGCCCGTTGGACGCGATCGAGGTAACCCTGGCG
Source organism: bacterium (assembly GCA_024711065.1). Taxonomy (GTDB): domain Bacteria; phylum Bacteroidota; class Ignavibacteria; order Kapaibacteriales; family Kapaibacteriaceae; genus OLB6. The sequence goes on along the minus strand of JANJTN010000128.1, from coordinate 20,513 downwards.
TTGGAGCCGCAGACCGTTGGCCGATTCGCCAGTACCGTAGCACTGCCGTGGTCGTTTGGTGGAGCCGCCGGCTTTGCCATGCGGGAAGACCGCAGGATCGTGCGCGGTGTGGTAACCGGGGTAACGTCGGTACCATCGGAGGCCGCAGATCTGGCACCGATCGGAGTGTTCCCACATCCCGCTGCGGAACTGGCCACGGTCTCTCTGCCGGTGGGGCCGCTCTGGAACTCCTTGTCGGTCATGGACATGCATGGCCGGACGCTGTTTCGGCGGACCCTTGACGAGGGCCAGACGGAGGTAGCGGTGGATCTATCGAATGTGGTGCCCGGAACCTATGTGATCACGGCTCGGCATGAGCGTGGCGTGATCAGTCGGCCCGTGATCCGATTCTAGGCGGCAGCCGGCGCGGTGTACATCTGGCGAGCCCCTTACCAAACTTGACGTCGGGCGGACGTGGTATTTGCAAATGCCGCTTCCGCCCCGTACTTTTGTCAGCTCTACTGGTGCATAGGTGCCCCCTATGCGCCTTGTAGCGTCTCTCAACCTGTCTACGAACGCAACGAATCACGAAGGCAAGAACGAATGCCAACCATGAGCCAACTGGTCCGCAAGGGCCGCAAAGTCATCGTCGAGAAGAGCAAGTCTCCGGCGTTGCAGTCCTGCCCGCAGAAGCGGGGCGTCTGTACGCGTGTGTACACCACCACACCGAAGAAGCCGAACTCGGCGCTTCGCAAGGTGGCCCGTGTGCGTCTGACCAACGGCATCGAGGTTACGGCCTACATTCCGGGAGAAGGGCACAACCTGCAGGAGCACTCCATCGTGTTGATCCGCGGTGGCAGGATCAAGGACCTGCCGGGTGTACGGTATCACATCGTACGTGGTGCGGCCGACACGCAGGGCGTGGCCAAGCGCATGCAAGCGCGTTCCAAGTACGGCGCCAAGCGTCCGAAGGCCGGCGGTAAGTAATCTCCATCTGAATACGACACTCAGTAGAATAGATCGACATGCGCAAGAAAAGAGCAGAAAAGCGACGCGTAACGCCGGACCCGCGGTTCAATGACGTGGTGTTGGCGCAGTTCGTGAACATCATCATGGAAGACGGCAAGAAGGCTACGGCCCGTGCCTGTGTGTACGACGCGATGGACATCATTGCATCGAAGACCAAGGAAGACCCGTTGGAGGTGTTCCGTAAGGCCATGGCCAATGTGGCACCGGCGGTCGAGATCCGTCCGCGCCGCGTTGGTGGTGCCACGTATCAGGTGCCGATGGAAGTGCGCGAGGAGCGACGGGTGGCCTTGGCCATTCGTTGGCTGAAGAAGTATGCTCTGGATCGCCGTGATCGTTCGATGGCGTCCAAACTTGCAAGTGAGATCCAGGCTGCCGCCAACGGTGAAGGCGGGGCCATTAAGCGTCGTGACGAGATGCACCGGATGGCCGATGCCAACCGCGCCTTCTCTCACTTCCGCTGGTAAACGTTCGATATCGTTCTTTGACACGACTGGAGTTTTCCAACGACGACCATGCCACGCACCGTCGCCATTGACCACGTACGCAACATCGGCATCATGGCCCACATTGATGCCGGTAAGACGACGACGACGGAGCGGATCCTGTTCTACACTGGTGTGTTGCATCGCATGGGTGAAGTTCATGAAGGCACTGCTTTCACGGACTACATGGAGCAGGAGAAAGAGCGTGGCATCACGATCACGTCGGCCGCGGTTTCGACCAAGTGGCACGATACCACGATCAACATCATCGACACGCCGGGGCACGTGGACTTCACGGCAGAGGTTCAACGATCCCTTCGAGTGTTGGATGGCGCGATCGCCCTCTTTTGTGCAGTATCCGGCGTAGAGCCGCAGTCGGAGACGGTCTGGCATCAGGCAGAGCAGTACCACGTACCGCGCATTGCCTTTGTGAACAAGATGGACCGGCCCGGGGCCAACTTCTCCCGAGTACTGGAGATGATGCGAGCCCGGTTGGGCGCAACACCGGTAGCGATCCAGATCCCGTATGGGGCCGAGGACACCTTTACCGGAGTGATCGATCTGATCACCATGAAGGCACTGGTGTTCGACAACGAGCAGGGGATCCACTTCGACGAACAACCGATCCCGGCCGAGTTGCTCAGTGCCGCTGAGGAAGCCCGAACCGTGATGATCGAATCGATTGCCGAGTTCGACGACGCCCTGCTGGAGCGATACCTTGCGGGCGAGACCCTTCAGAACCACGAGATCCAGACGGCCCTTCGAAAGGCCACGTTGCATTCCCGGATCACACCGGTCCTTTGTGGATCGGCCTTCAAGAACAAGGGTGTGCAACAACTCTTGAATGCCGTAGTAGACTACCTTCCTTCGCCGCTGGACGTAGGGCATGTGCACGGGCACGATGTGAAGCATCCTGACAAAGAGGACACCCGGCCACCGGACGACGATGCGCCGTTTTCGGCACTGGCCTTCAAGGTGATCACGGATCCCTTTGTTGGCCGGCTGACCTTCATCCGCATCTACTCCGGATCGCTCAGCACCGGAACGCAGGTGCTGAACGTGACCAACGAAGAGAAGAAGGAGCGCATCGGCAAGATCATTCGGATGCGCGCAAACAAGCGCGACGAGCTGGATGAGGCGTTTGCCGGGGACATTGTGGCCATCCCGGCGCTGCGGTTCACCAGAACCGGCGACACGCTCTGCGACACCAAGAAGCCAATTCTCCTGGAGAACATCACCTTTGCCGAGCCTGTGATCAATCAGGCGATCGAAGCAAAAACGCTGGCAGACCAAGACAAGCTTGCGGAGTCCTTACATCGGCTCTCTGAAGAAGATCCGACGTTTCGATTCCATACGGATGCAGAGTCTGGCCAGACCATCATCAGCGGTGTTGGCGAGTTACATCTCGAGATCATCGTTGACCGGTTGAAGCGAGAGTTCGGCATTCCGGTGAAGGTTGGGAAACCCCAAGTCGCATTTCGAGAGACGGTCTCTTCCACGGCTACCGCTCAGGGCGAATTCGTTCGGAGCAATGCAGGGAAGAACCAATTCGGTCAGGTCTCGTTGGAGATCCGACCGAACGACGCCGGAAAAGGCCTCGAGTTCCGCAACGAGCTCAAACCAGGGGTACTTCCGGAGTTGTTTGCAAAGAGTGCAGAGAAGGGGGCTTTGGAAGCCCTCAAGGTTGGTCCGATCGCAGGATACCCCATGATCGATGTTGTGGCGGTCCTTGTAGACTCGGCATATCAAGAAGAAGACGCAACGGAGACGGCCTATGCCGTTTCCGCCTCGATGGCCGTTCGTGAAGCGGTCCGCAAGGCCAGCCCCATCCTGATGGAGCCGGTGTTCGAAGTCGAGGTCGTTACGCCCGAGGAGTATGTGGGCGAGGTCATTGCAGACCTTAGCTCCCGCATGGGCAGGGTAGAAGGGATCCAATCCCGGGACATCCTGCAAGTTGTGACGGCATTGGTACCGCTGTCCCAGCTATTCGGCTACGTGACGCAGTTGCGATCGTTGACGCAGGGACGCGGGTCCTATACGATGACCTTTAACAGGTACGAACCCGCCGTCGGCCGCTAAGGCACCTGTGCACGAGAACAATTGCTTCCGGCTGAGTCCATCGCGGAACCGGCGGGAAATCGGTGCGTCCGTTATGGCTATTCCGATTTCTCTCCGTATCTTTGTTTTCTGCACTGATCGCAACGACGCTTAACAACGCAACACACAATCATTCACTCAAACCCCTAACGCATCCGAGGAGTTTGCACCATGGCCAAAGAGAAATTTGAGCGGAATAAACCGCACGTGAACGTAGGCACGATCGGCCACGTCGACCACGGCAAGACCACGCTCACGGCCGCCATTTCCATGTGCCTTGCCGCAAAGGGCCTGGCCGAAAAGCGTACGTTCGACTCGATCGACAACGCCCCTGAAGAAAAGGCTCGTGGGATCACGATCGCCACGGCTCACGTGGAGTATGAGACGGAAGCCCGTCACTACGCTCACGTTGACTGTCCTGGCCACGCTGACTATGTCAAGAACATGATCACGGGTGCTGCTCAGATGGACGGCGCCATCCTCGTGGTTGCTGCTACGGACGGACCGATGCCGCAGACGCGCGAGCACATCCTGCTCGCTCGCCAGGTAGGCGTACCGCGTATCGTGGTGTTCATGAACAAGGTCGACATCGCCGATCCGGAGCTGGTGGACCTCGTTGAACTCGAGATCCGCGAGCTGCTGAGCAGCTACGAATTCCCGGGCGACGACATTCCGATCATCAAGGGCTCGGCTCTGAAGGCTCTGGAGGCTGCATCGAGCGGCGCCGCAGCGGATCATGCCGACATGCAGAGTGTCTATGAGCTGATGGACGCCGTGGACACCTACGTTCCGACGCCGGAGCGCGATGTGGACAAGCCGTTCCTGATGCCGGTCGAGGACGTGTTCTCGATCACGGGTCGTGGCACGGTGGGTACCGGTCGTATCGAGCGTGGCATCATCAACGTGAACGAAGAAGTCGAGATCGTTGGCTTTGGTCTTCAGAAGAAGTCCACCGTGACCGGTATCGAGATGTTCCGCAAGCTGCTCGATCAGGGCCAAGCTGGCGACAACGTTGGTCTGCTGCTGCGTGGTGTGGACAAGGAAGAGATCGAGCGTGGCATGGTGATCGCCAAGCCGGGTTCCATCACCCCGCACCACAAGTTCAAGGCTCAGGCCTATGTGCTGAAGAAGGAAGAGGGCGGACGTCACACCCCGTTCTTCAATGGCTATCGTCCGCAGTTCTACTTCCGCACGACCGACGTGACGGGTGTGCTGAACCTGCCGGCAGGCGTTGAGATGATCATGCCTGGCGACAACATCGACAATCTGGAAGTGGAACTCATCACCCCGGTGGCCATGGATGCCGGTCTGCGCTTCGCTATTCGCGAAGGCGGCCGCACGGTGGGTGCAGGCGTTGTGACCGAGGTCCTCGAATAACGAATCAACACTAGAGCATGGAAAGAGGGAGGGGGGCCCCTTCCCTCTTTCTGTCTCAGAGAACCCAACAGGGAGAACAAACGAGTGGCTACGCAACGGATTCGCATCAAGCTTCGCTCGTACGATCACAACCTGATCGACCGATCCGCGGAGCGAATTGTCCGCACAGTTAAACAAACGGGAGCCGTGATCTCTGGTCCGATCCCGCTTCCGACCGAGCGTTCCGTATACACGGTGCTTCGGTCGCCGCACGTGGACAAGAAGTCGCGCGAGCAATTCGAGGCCCGGGTGCACAAGCGCCTGATCGACATCTTCAGCTCGACGCAGAAGACGATCGACGCGCTCATGCGCCTGGAGCTGCCGGCAGGCGTTGATGTGGAAGTGAAAGTCTAGGAATAATAGTCATGAGCGCAATACTTGGACGCAAGCTCGGGATGACGAGCGTGTTCACGGAAGACGGCACATTCGTGCCGTGTACCGTGATCGAGGCTGGTCCGTGCCCGGTCGTGCAGATCAAGACCAAGGACAATGACGGATACGACGCCGTTCAGATCGGGTACGACGTACTCCCTGAGCGGAAGATCAATCGTCCGGAAGCCGGTCATTTTGCCAAGCACGATGTGCAGCCACACCGGCATCTCAAAGAGTTCCGTCAGCTGGTCGACCAGGTGGCGAACGGAGACGTGCTGACCGTGGAGAACTTCGCTGTTGGAGACAAGATCAAGGTCTCGGCAGACGGCAAGGGCAAAGGCTTTCAGGGGGTGGTACGCCGCCACCACTTCGGTGGTGTTGGTATGTCTACGCACGGTCAGAGCGACCGTCCGCGTGCCCCTGGTTCGATCGGTTCGTCGTCCTTCCCGTCCCGAGTCTTCAAAGGGATGAAGATGGCAGGCCGCATGGGTGGCAAGCGTGTCACCGTCCGCAATCTCACGGTGCTTCAGGTGATCCCGGAGGAGAACCTCCTGATCATCAAAGGAAGCATCCCCGGAGCGATGAACTCCGTGGTCGAAATCGTAAAGCTTTAAGAAGAAGATCATCATGACAGTTGATGTACTCACGAAGGACGGTACCAAGGCGGGCTCGATCGAGCTGCCGGCATCGGTCTTCGGCATCGAACCGAACGAACATGCCATGTATCAGGCTGTTCGCTCGTACCTGGCCAGTCGTCGGCAGGGCACGCATAAGACCAAAGGTCGTAGCGAGGTCAGCGGCGGTGGCAAGAAGCCATTCAAGCAGAAGGGCACTGGCGGAGCACGCCGTGGTTCCAGCCGTTCGCCTCTGCTACCGGGTGGAGCTACGATCCACGGCCCGAAGCCGCACCTCTATTCGGTGGACCTCCCGCTGAAGGTGAAGCGTTTGGCTCGGAAGTCGGCGCTGTCGCTTCGTGCTCGCGAGAACAGTGTAGTGGTCGTTGAAGACTTCAACCTGGACGCGCCGAAGACGAAGGACGTGGCAACGATCCTGAATGCCATCAACGTTGGTGGCAAGAAAGTTTTGATGCTGCTGCCGCAGACGGATCGCACGATCGTGCTTTCGGCTCGGAACATTCCGAACGTGACCACGTTCCCGGCGGACAAGATCTCGGCCTACGATGTCTTGAACCACAGCACCGTGGTGATCTTCAAGAGTGCACTGAGCACGCTGGAGAACTCGTTCGGTGAAACCAAGGGAGGTGCCAAGTGATCACCGTCTTGAAAGCACCGGTCCTGACCGAGAAGGCCACGAAGGTCGGCCACTTGAATCAATATGTCTTCGAAGTGGATCCTTCGGCCAACAAGATCCAGATCAAGGCCGCTATCAAGCAGATGTTCGATGTGGACGCGGTAAGCGTGCGCACGGTTCGCTTGAAGGGCAAGGTCAAGTCGCGCTACACCCGTCGCGGTTGGCAGATCGGGAGAACCAATCTGAAGAAGAAGGCCTATGTGACGCTGAAGGCCGGACAGACGATCGATATTGTGTCGGGCGAGGGAGCAGAGGACTGATCCCCTCGGATCAGGCTCCTTTCTACGACAGTTAACGGAGAATAATCAACGATGGCTACCAGAACACTCAAACCGATCACGCCGGGCACACGATTCTACAGCGTGAGCACGTTCGAAGAGATCACGGCAAGCAAGCCGGAGAAGTCTCTGATCGAGCCGCTGCGGAAGTCGGGTGGACGGAACAACACCGGTCGCATCACTTCGCGCCACCGTGGTGGTGGACACAAGCGGATGTACCGCAAGATCGACTTCAAGCGCAACAAGACGGGCATGAAGGCCACGGTCATGACGATCGAGTACGATCCGAACCGTACCTGCCGTATCGCCTTGCTGCAGTATGAAGATGGCGAGAAGCGCTACATCCTGGCACCGGACAAGGTGAAGGTTGGCGACGTGCTGATGAGTGGAGCCGGCTCGGAGCTGCGTGACGGAAACGCCATGCCGCTGCGGTCGATCCCTGTGGGCATGTTCGTGCACAACATCGAGATGAAGCCCGGCAAGGGCGGTCAGATGGTGCGCTCCGCCGGCACGTCGGCGCAGTTCGTGGGTGTGGATGGCGATCGTGCCCAGCTGAAGCTTCCTTCGGGCGAGATCCGCATGGTCCCGGCCGAGTGCATGGCTACGCTGGGTGTGGTGAGCAACACCACGCACGAGAACATTCTGTATGGCAAGGCAGGCCGCAAGCGCTGGTTGGGTGTTCGCCCGCTCACGCGTGGTATGGCTCGCAACCCGATCGACCACCCGAACGGTGGTGGTGAAGGCCGCTCGAAATCTGGCGGTGGCCGCAAGCACCCACGTTCGCCGTGGGGTCAGCTGGCCAAGGGTCAGAAGACACGAAGCAAGAAGAAGGCTTCGAGTGAAATGATCATCCGTCGTCGTAACGCTTAAGGACAGGAGTAGGACACTATGCCACGTTCCCTCAAAAAGGAACCGTTCATCAGCTTCAAGCTGATGCGCAAGGTCGAAGAGCTGAACGCTCAGAGCAAGAAGACGGTCGTGAAGACCTGGTCTCGGGCGTCGACGATCAGTCCCGACTTTGTGGGACACACGTTCGCCGTGCATAACGGCAACAAATTCATCCCGGTATATGTGACCGAGAACATGGTCGGTCACAAGCTTGGAGAATTCGCCCCGACGCGTACGTATCGAGGGCACTCTGGCAACCGGAAAGATCTGAAAACAGGCAAGAGATAAGGACGTACGATGGAAGCACGCGCCGTCAAGAAGCATACTCGATCATCACCGCGGAAGATGCGGTTGATCGTAGACCTGATCCGTGGCAAGTCCGCGCAGGAAGCATTGAATATCCTGCAGTTCTCGGACAAGCATGCGGCAACTGATGCCGTACTGACGTTGAAGTCGGCGATCAACAACCTGACGCAAAAGGATGCAGGGATCGATCCCGAGTCGATCGTCGTCAAGGAGGCCTTTGTGGATCCAGGACCGACGATGAAGCGGATCTCCCCGGCACCGATGGGTCGCGCGTACCGGATTCGGAAGCGCTCTCATCATCTCACCATCGTCGTCACTACGAAACAGTAAGCGGAGAATCTTCAAGTGGGTCAGAAGTCCAACCCTATCGGATTGCGTCTTGGCATCATTCGCCAGTGGGACGCCAATTGGTTCGACGAGAAGAACGTAGCTGAGAAGCTTCAGGAAGACCTGATGGTTCGCAACTACATCAAGAATCGTCTCAAGAAGGCCGGCGTTGCCCGTGTGATCGTAGAGCGTACTGCCAAGCAGCTGCGCATCACGATCAACACGTCGCGTCCAGGTGTGATCATTGGTCGTTCCGGCAAGGACATCAACCAATTGGAAGAAGAGCTGCGGAAGCTCACCAAGCGTGATGTGAAGGTGTTGATCAGCGAGATCAAGCGACCGGAACTGGATGCCCAGCTGGTGGCCGACAACATCGCTGCTCAGCTTGAGGGGCGGATCTCCTTCCGACGCGCCATGAAGAACGCTGTGAGCAGCACGATGCGAGTTGGGGCTGAAGGCGTGCGGGTGATGTGCTCGGGTCGCCTTGGTGGCGCCGACATGTCGCGCACGGAGCAGTACAAGGAAGGCCGCGTTCCGCTGCACACACTCCGCTCGGACATCGACTATGCTCAGGGACGTGCCGAGACGGTCTACGGATCGATCGGCGTGAAAGTATGGATCTGCCGTGGCGATGTGATCGGCAAGCAACAGAACAACGAGAAGTAAGCAGACAGTTAGGAAACCGTAATGCTCATCCCGAAGAGAGTAAAGCACCGTAAGACCCAGCGTGGTCGCCGCCGTGGCAAGGCCTATCGTGGCTCCACCGTAGCGTTTGGCTCGTTCGGCCTGAAGGCTTTGGAAGGTGCATGGATCACCAACCGCCAGATCGAGTCCGCTCGTATCGCCATCAACCGCTACCTGCGTCGCGACGGCAAGGTGTGGATCCGGATCTATCCGGACAAGCCTGTGACCAAGAAGCCGGCCGAGACGCGAATGGGATCGGGGAAAGGCAACCCGGAACTCTGGGTAGCCGTGGTGAAGCCGGGCCGCGTGTTGTTCGAGATCGACGGTGTGTCGCGTGAGCGCGCACAAGAAGCCGTTCGCCTCGCCTCGCACAAGCTGCCGATCAAATGCAAGTTCGTTCAACGTGTCGATCTGGGGGCCTGATCATGAAAGCTCGTAAAGCAGAGGACCTACGTAGCCTCACGACCGAAGAACTTGAGACCTTCCTGGCCGACGCCGAGGAAAGCATCACCCGTCTTCGGTTCCAGCGGACCCTTGGCCAGCTGGACAACACCGCAAGCCTGAAGACGATCCGCAAGGACATTGCACGGATGAAAACCATCCTGCACCAACGCAAGAACACCAGCAACTGAATCGGATGACAGACATGGCAGACGCAACGACAGCATCGACGACGCCGGAAACCGGACGCAAGAAAGTCCGGATCGGCAAGGTTGTGAGCAACAAGGCCGACAAGACCATCGTGGTCAGCATCGAGCGCCAGGTGGCTCATCCGATCTACAAGCGATACTACAAGCAGACCAAGAAGGTCATGGCGCATGATGAGAACAACGACTGCAACATCGGCGACACCGTAAAGGTTGTCGAGAGCCGTCCGTTGAGCGCACGCAAGCGCTGGGCACTGGTTGAGATCATCGAACGCGCGAAGTAAGGGAGAACAGCATGATCCAGGAAGAAAGCAATCTCGTCGTAGCGGATAACAGTGGCGCCCGTCGCCTCCGTTGTATCCGTGTGCTCGGCGGACACGGGAAGCGGTACGCCTCCGTTGGTGATCTCGTGGTATGCTCGGTGAAGGCGGCCCTCCCGCAGGCAGCGGTAAAGAAGGGCGAGGTCGTAAAGGCCGTGATCGTTCGGACCAAGAAGGAAGTGCGCCGCCGTGACGGCTCGTACATCCGATTCGACGAGAACGCTGCCGTGGTGTTGAACAACAACAACGACCCCCGCGGGACGCGGATTTTCGGGCCGGTTGCCCGTGAATTGCGCGAGAAGAACTTCATGAAGATCGTATCCCTCGCTCCAGAGGTGCTTTGAGGTAGATGATGAAACTCAAGATCAAAAAAGGCGACACCGTAAAAGTGATCGCTGGCAACAACAAGGGCGAGACCGGACGCGTGCTGATGGTCAATCCGAATAAGATGACCGTTCTGGTGGAAGGTGTGAACCTCCGCTCGAAGGCGCAGCGCCCCTCGCAGCAGTATCCGAATGGTGGAATCCACCAGCAGGAGGCGCCGATCCACTACTCCAACGTGATGTTGGTGGACAAGAACGGCGACACGACGCGTGTGCGCTACGAGCGTACCGTGTCGGGTGAGAAGAAGGTGGTGAAGCGCATCGCCAAGACGACGAACGAGGAATTGTAATCCGCCGATCCCAAGGATCACATAATCATGGCTAAGACAGTACAGAAGAAGTTCGATTTCAAACCGGAAGGCCGCCGTCTGGAGGATATCCAGACCGTGGTGGTCCCGGCTCGGTTGTCGGCGTTCTACAAAGAGAACGTTGTTCCGGCGCTGATGAAGAAGTTCGGTTATGAGTCGATCATGCAGGTGCCGAAGCTGGAGAAGATCTCCATCAACATCGGTGCAGGTGATGCCACGCAGGACGCCAAGGCGCTCCAATCCGCGATGAACGAGTTGGAGCTGATCACTGGTCAGCGCCCGGCAGTAACGCGGGCTCGGAAGTCGATCGCCAACTTCAAGTTGCGCGAAGGCATGCCGATCGGGGCACGTGTTACGCTGCGTCGCGCTCACATGTTCGAATTCCTGGACCGCTTCATCAATATCGCCGCTCCGCGGATCCGCGACTTCCGTGGGTTCTCCGACAAGAGCTTCGATGGTCGTGGCAACTACACGATCGGCGTGAAGGAGCAGATCATCTTCCCGGAGATCGACGTTGACAAAGTAAGCCGCATCTCTGGCATGGACGTCACGTTCGTGACCTCTGCCAAGACCGACGAAGAAGCCTACGCACTTCTGGCCGAGTTCGGCTTTCCCTTCCGCAAACGAGACTAAGGACACGAGGTTAACCCATGGCTAAGAAGAGCATCGTTGCTCGTAATCAGAAGCGAATCCGACTCGCTGAGAAGTATGCCCAGAAGCGGCAGGAACTGAAAGAGTCGGGCGATATGGTCGGTCTGCAAAAGCTGCCACGCAACAGCTCGCCGACAAGGATCCGTCAGCGGTGCCTGGTCACCGGTCGCGGACGTGGCGTGTATCGCAAGTTCGGCCTCTGCCGGAATATGTTCCGCCAGCTGGCGCTCGAGGGCAAGATCCCTGGAGTGCGCAAGGCGAGCTGGTGATCCGGAGCCCCCTTCAACTTCACATCGATAGATAGACAACCATGCCAGTCACAGACCCAATCGCAGATTTTCTGACGCGGATCCGTAATGCCTCCGCGGCAAAGCACAAGACCTTCGACGTGCCGGCCTCTAACATCAAGGTGGCCATTGCGGAGATCTTGAAGGATCAGGGCTTCATCGCCGACTACTCCCGCAAGGACGACGGCCCGCAGGGCACCCTGCAGGTGAAGCTGCGCTACTACTACGGACAGCCGGTGATCCGAGAGATCCGCCGTGTGAGCAAGCCGGGTCGGCGCGTGTATGCCGGAGTAGACAACCTTCCGCGCGTACGGAACGGCCTTGGTGTGGCCATCATTTCCACGCCGCGTGGGGTGATGTCCGACAAGCAGGCTCGCCGCGAGAATGTGGGCGGTGAGATCATCTGTACGATCTGGTAACGACCGAGAGCAAGGAGACAGAGAACATGTCACGTGTAGGTAACAAGGCAATTTCGATCCCGAGCGGCGTCCAGGTGACGTTCAGCGACGGGGTATGTACGGTGAAGGGCCCGAAGGGACAACTCACGTTCCCGATGGATACGCGCATCATTCCAGCGATGGATGGTGACACGCTGACCTTTAGCCGTGCGAACGACAACAAGGACACGCGTGCCATGCATGGCGCCACTCGTGCCCGGATCGCCTGGATGGTAGAGGGCGTTTCGAAGGGATTCGAGAAGGCCCTGCAGGTAGAAGGTGTCGGCTACAAGGTGGAGATGCGAGGCAAGAACCTCGTTCTGAACCTGGGCTATTCGCACCCGATCTTTTTCTTGCCGCCGGATGGTATCGAGTTCGCGGTCAACGGACCGACGACAATGGTGGTAAAGGGGATCGACAAGCAGCTGGTTGGACAGGTAGCCGCTCTGGTCCGCTCCCAGCGCAAGCCGGAGCCGTACAAAGGCAAAGGCGTTCGTTATCAAGGTGAATACATCCGCCGTAAGGCCGGTAAGGCTGCCGGTAAGTAAGGAAGGATCAGTAGACAATGAATCGCATCGCACTCAAGAACAAGCGTTACGAGCGTCGCAATCGCCGCGTACGCAAGAACATCACGGGAACTCCGGAGCGTCCGCGCCTGACCGTGTTCCGCTCTGCGGAACACATTTACGCGCAGATCATCGACGACACCACTGCCCGCACGATCGCGTCGGCCTCAACCACCGATCGGGAAGTGAAGGCCAAGTTCGCTGGCGGCATGACCAAGTCCGACAAGTGCAAGCTGGTCGGTCAGGTGTTGGCCGAGCGCGCCAAGAGCGCCAAGGTGGGCACCGTTGCCTTCGACCGGAACGGATTCCTGTATCACGGCCGCATCAAGGCGCTGGCAGAAGCTGCGCGCGAAGGCGGACTGGACTTCTAATACGATAGAAACTGGAGAAGATTTACGTGGCAAAGCAAAAACTCTCTGACCTGAACCTGAAGGACAAGATCGTCTACGTTGGCCGTACGGCGAAGGTGGTGAAGGGTGGACGTCGATTCAACTTCTCCGCCATCGTGATCGTTGGCGACGAAGAGGGGCATGTAGGCTACGGTCTTGGCAAAGCCGGTGAAGTATCGGATGCCGTGACCAAAGCCACCGACGCTGCCAAGAAGGCCGTGGTGAAGGTTCGTGTGCAGAATGGCACGATCCCGCACGAGGTGATCGGCCGTTTTGGTGCTGCCAAGGTGCTGATCCGTCCGGCTACCCCTGGTACCGGTGTGATCGCCGCCGGTGGGGTGCGTGCCATCCTTGAATTGGCTGGCGTGAAGGACGTGCTGACGAAGTCGATGGGCTCGTCCAACCCCCACAACACGGTAAAGGCTGCGATGAATGCGCTGCAGCAGCTGGAGGACGTTGCCTCCGTGGCTTCCCGCCGCGGTGTCAGCATTGATAAGGTACTGAACGGCTAAGGCCACGCAAGGAGAAGTGATGAAACTGAAGATCACGCAGATCAAGAGCGCTATTGGCGCCATTGAAAAGCACAAGGCGACGATCAAGGCTCTTGGCCTGGGGCGTCCGAACTATACGACCATCAAGCCGAAGAACGCACAGATCCTTGGCATGGTGAATGCCGTACGGCACCTCGTGAACGTCGAAGAAGTGGAAGACTGAGGCAGAACATGAAACACATTGGTAATCTTTCGCCGGCCCCAGGGTCGCGACACAAGAAGAAGCGCGTTGGCCGTGGTGCCGGCTCGGGTCACGGTGGAACCTCCACGCGTGGTCACAAGGGTGCCCAGTCGCGCAGCGGCTACAGCCGTAAGCGTTCGTTCGAGGGCGGCCAGATGCCGTTGTCTCGCCGGGTGCCGAAGTTCGGCTTCACCAACATCAACCGGATCGATCACCAGGTGGTGAACGTAGCAACGCTGCAGCGTCTGGTGGATGAAGGTCGCCTGTCCGATGGCATCGTGAACAACGACGTGCTCTACAAGACCGGCGCCGTCAGCAAGCGCTCGGTGCCGATCAAGGTGCTTGGCAATGGCGAGCTGTCGGCGAAGCTCACGGTAGCGGTCGACAAGGTCTCCGAGTCGGCCAAGGCAAAGATCGAGTCTGCTGGAGGGGCAGTTACCATCAATGGCTAACCTCATCACCACAGTACGGAACATCTGGAAGATCGACGAGCTGCGTCAGCGATTGCTGTTCACGCTCGTTGCCCTGATCGCCGTGCGTGTGGGATCGTTCATCACGATCCCGGGCGTGAACGTCGAAATGCTCACGGCCGCGTCGAGCATGGGTGGAGACAGTGGCACGATCTTCGGCTTGTACGACATGTTCGTTGGGGGCGCGTTCTCCAACGCAGCAGTCTTTGCTCTGGGCATCATGCCGTACATCTCCGCGAGCATCATCCTGCAGATCGCCGGCGTTGTGTTGCCGGAACTGCAGAAGCTGCAACGCGAAGGTGAGGACGGACGACGCAAGATCAATCAGTACACACGTGTGCTGACGGTGTTTCTGGCGGCTTTGCAGGCCTGGGGCGTGTCGATCAAGATCGCCCAGACCACAGTGGGTGCCGGCGGTGCTTCCGTGGTGCCGGATGCCGGACTGTTCTGGACGCTGTCTGTGATCCTGATCATGACGGCCGGCACGGTGGGTCTGATGTGGATCGGCGAGCAGATCACCGACCGTGGCATCGGCAACGGTATCTCCCTGATCATTATGATCGGTATCATCGCGCGCTTCCCCACGGCTGTGAGCCAGGAGTTCACGCTGATCAACGCCGGTTCTCGGAACCTGGTGGTAGATGTGGTGCTTCTGGTGTTGCTGGCTGGTATCATCGCTGCGGTGATCCTTGTTACGCAAGGGGCTCGTAGGATCCCGGTCCAGTATGCGAAGCGCCAGGTCGGCCGCAAGGTGTATGGTGGTTCGATGCAGTACATCCCACTGCGCGTGAACACCGCCGGTGTGATGCCGATCATCTTCGCCCAGTCCATCCTGTTCGTTCCGGCAACGATCGCTTCGTTCTTCCCGGAAAGTCAGTTCTGGCAGGGATTTGCCAACGTCTTCAGCGAGCGCTCCGTATGGTATGCTCTGACGTATGGTACGATGATCCTGTTCTTTACGTACTTCTACACGGCTATCGCTTTCAACCCGAAGGAAGTGGCCGACAATATGAAGCGCAATGGTGGTTTCATTCCGGGCATCAGCCCAGGAGCGAATACGGCCAATTACATCGAGAATATTCTTACGCGGATCACCCTTCCGGGCGCCATCTTCCTGGCGATCGTGGCAATTCTGCCGACGTTCGCCATGAATGTGTTGCAGGTGCCTCCGGTGTTCGCGTCGTTCTTTGGCGGAACCAGTCTTCTCATTATCGTGGGTGTTGCCCTCGACACGCTGCAGCAGATCGAATCCTATCTCTTGATGCGTCACTACGACGGCTTCATGAAGACCGGTAAGATCAGCGGCCGGGCCGGGGCAATGTCTGGACAGTGATGGCTGTTGCAGATACGATGGCGGTCGTTCACACGGCCGAGGATGTCGGAAAGATCGAAGCGGCTTGCCGCATCGTGGCCGATACCCTTGCCGAGGTCGGGAAGCACATTGCTCCCGGTGTTACGACGCGCGAGCTGGACGCGATCGCGGAGGACTTTATCCGCACGCGCAATGGCGTTCCGGCGTTCAAGGGGTATGTGGTCGACGGCCGCGTGTTCCCTTCGTCGCTCTGCATCAGTATCGATGAGGAAGTGGTTCACGGCATGCCGGGTTCGCGCATGCTGAAGGAAGGTCAGATCGTTTCGGTCGACTGCGGGGTCCAACTGGATGGATTCTTCGGCGACAGTGCCTTTACGTTCGCCGTAGGGGAGATCTCGACCGACAAACAGCGTCTGCTCGACGCCACGCAGGAGTCTCTCCGGCTAGGCATCGAACAGGCCGTGGAGGGCCAGCGGGTGTATGATATCGCAAAGGCCGTCCAGACGTGTGTTGAAAAGCAAGGATTCTCGGTGGTCCGGGAGCTGGTAGGTCACGGCATTGGCCGTCACCTGCATGAAGAGCCCCCTGTCCCCAATTTCGTCCCGGGATTGCTACACCGGTCGCGATATCCGAATGCGCGCTTGCGGAACGGCATGGCGCTGGCCATCGAGCCGATGGTCAACATGGGCATGTTCCAGGTGCATACGGCGAGTGATGGGTGGACGGTGTATACAGCTGACGGCAAGCCGTCGGCACACTTCGAGCATACGGTGGTGATCAATGGGAACACACCGATGGTCCTCACGGAAATGTAGTGGTAGGAACGTATGGGTAAGACCGATGTCATTCGCGTAGATGGAACGATCAAAGAGGCGCTGCCGAACACGCGCTTCATTGTAGAGCTGGAGAACGGACACGAGATCCTGGCGCACGTTTCGGGCAAGATGCGGATGCACTTCATCAAGATCTTTCGCGGAGACAAGGTAACCGTGGAGATGTCGCCCTACGATCTGTCCAAAGGGCGCATCGTGTATCGCTACAAGTGAACGAATGAATTTGTGAAAGGGGCTTTCCAACGCCCCACGACCGGAGAATAGACATGAAAGTACAGGCATCAGTGAAGAAGCGTAGCCCGGAGGACAAGATCGTCCGCCGCAAGGGGAAGGTCTACGTGATCAACAAGAAGAATCCCCGCACCAAACAACGTCAAGGCTAATCGAGGAGAATCACAGTGGCTCGAATTGCAGGAGTCGATCTGCCGAAGAACAAGCGCGGCCTGGTCGCGCTCACCTACATTTTCGGGATCGGACCGACCTCGAGTAAGCAAGTGCTCGATAAGGCCGGTATGGATCCGACGAAGCGTGTGAACGACTGGACCGACGACGAGGTCGCACGCATTCGTCAGGTGATCGGCGATTACAAGACCGAAGGTCAGTTGCGCTCGGAAGTGCAGCTGAATATCAAGCGCCTGATGGACATTGGCTGCTATCGCGGTCTGCGCCATCGTCGCGGACTGCCGGTGCGCGGTCAGCGTACCAGCACCAACGCTCGTACCCGTAAGGGCAAGCGGAAGACCGTTGCCGGTAAGAAGAAGGCAGCACGTAAGTAAGCATTGAACTTCGGGGCACTGCCCCGCTGGAACAGAAAGGAACGAGAAGATCATGGCTGCAGCCAAAAAACGCGTCAAGCGGAAGATCGTTGCCGATGTACACGGCAAGGCCTTCGTCCGTGCTACGTTCAACAACGTGATCGTGACGATCACGGACACCTACGGCAACACGCTCGCGTGGTCGTCGGCAGGCAAGAACGGCTTCCGTGGATCGAAGAAGAATACTCCGTACGCCTCGCAGGTGTCGGCCGACAAAGCCGCCCGTACGGCCCACGAAATGGGTCTGCGGAAGGTAGACGTCGTAGTTCGCGGCCCTGGTTCGGGTCGGGAAGCCGCTATCCGCGCTCTTACGGCCGCCGGTCTGGAAGTACTGTCGATCACCGATCGCACACCGCTTCCGCACAACGGATGCCGCCCGCCGAAGCGTCGCCGCGTCTGATCGGATCAAGCTGAACCTGATCGGTTCCGACTGCGCCATCGCGGCGTGGGTCGGCTTCGATCGTGGACCCTACCAACGACTATTAGAACACAAAGAGGCCAAGAACATGCAGATGCAGATGCCCGACGGCGTGATCGTCGAAGAACTGGGATCGCCGTTTCATGCAACGCTGACGCTCAATCCTCTCGAGGAAGGCTATGGCGTGACGATCGGCAATGCCTTCCGTCGAGTGCTGCTCTCGTCGATCCCTGGCAGTGCCATCATCGGCGTGAAGATCAGCGACGTTCTTCATGAGTTTCAGACCATTCCCGGCGTCGTGGAAGACATGACGGAAGTGATCCTTAACCTGAAGGAAGTACGGTTGCGCATTCTCGACAAGAAAATGCCCAACCGGATCTCGTTCCGTGTGAAGGGTGGAGGAACGTGGACCGCCGCCGAGATCGGCAAGGCCTCGCCGGAGATCGAAGTGCTGGACCCGAAGAAGGTGATCGCTCACCTAGCCGATGATGCCGACTTCGACGTCGAACTGCGCATCGGCCGTGGCAAAGGCTACGTGCCTAGTGAGGATCATGCTACCACGGACTTCCCGGTTGGCATGCTTCCGATCGACGCCATCTATACCCCGATCGTGAACGTGGTCTACAACGTAGAGCCGTTCCGTGTGGGACAGAAGACAGACTATGAGAAGCTGACGCTGAACGTACGGACGGATGGTTCGATCACGGCTCAGGAAGCTGTGCAGCATGCTGCCGACATCTTCCGCCAGCACGTGGCGCTGTTCCTCGGCGCTGCGCCGCAGGAATCGGTCGATTCGGCTCGCGACACAGCCACGGACTCCGAAGCCGAGCGTGAGCGTCAACGGATCCGCCGGATCCTGGTGCAGCCGGTGGACGAGCTGGAACTGAGCGTTCGTGCCCACAACTGCCTGAAGGCTGCCAGCATCAAGACGCTGGCCGACCTGGTGGCGCTGCAGGAAACCGACCTGCTGAAATTCCGGAACTTCGGCCGCAAGTCGCTGGCTGAACTCACGGACGTAGTATATCAGAATGGCCTGACGTTCGGCATGGACGTGTCGCCATATCTGCAGGATGAACCGAAAGCAAGCGAGTAAGCGAGAAAAGGATCAAGGATCATGAGACACAATTACAGCGGACGTAAGCTGAAGCGCACGGCAAGCCACAAGCGCGCCTTGATGGTGAACCTGGCCACGTCGCTCTTTGAGCACAAGAAACTGGTGACCACCGTTGCCAAGGCCAAGGAGCTCCGTCCGTTCGCCGAGCAACTCATTACACGTGCCAAGAATGCCCACCTGGCCGAGAAGTCGGGTACCATCACAGGCGTGGATGTCCACAGCCGCCGTATGGTTGGCCGCTTTATTCGCAACAAGGCTGTACTGCAGGAGCTGTTCGATACGATCGCTCCGGCCGTGGCTGAGCGACCAGGTGGCTACACTCGCATCACCAAGCTCGGTAATCGCCGCGGCGACACGGCTCCCGAAGCTGTGATCGAGCTGGTGGACTGGTCCAATCCGCAGGATGGCCGCGTGACGTCCAAGACGCGCAAGGCTGCCAAGCCGGTCAAGCCGAAGCCGATGGCCGCTCCGAAAGCTGCCAAGCCGGCAGCTGCTCCGGTGGCTGAAGAGGTGGCAGAGGACGTCGTTGAGGATGTGACCGAAGAGACCCCGGTTGCTGAGGCTGCTGCCGAAGCACCGGAGACTACGGACGCACCGGCGGCAGACGAAGCCGCAGCAGACGAAGAGAAGCAGGACTGATCGCTGAACGATCGGTCGAATTAACGCCGGACGTTCAGCGTCCGGCGTTTTCGTTTTTGGAAAGCCCCCTAACATGGCACACGAGCAGCACATCGAAGCGGTTTTTGCCACGGGAGCGGTCAAGCCCGACCAGTTCCCTCCGTCGAGTGCGCCGGAGATCGCGATGATCGGACGTTCCAACGTCGGGAAGTCGTCGCTGATCAATACCATCGTACGCCATGGCAACCTGGCGCGCGTATCGAATACTCCGGGCAAGACCCAGGAGATCAACTTCTTTGCGACCGATGCCGGCTTTGGTTTGGTAGACCTTCCCGGCTATGGCTATGCCAAGGTGAGCAAAGGGAAGCGTGAGCAGTTCTCGGAGTTGATCAAGGCCTACCTCCTGCAGCGTGAGAACCTGGCCGGCGTGATGGTGTTGGTAGACTCTCGCCACGATCCCATGGCCATCGACCTGGCCATGATCGAGGAACTGGAGTTCGCCGGCAGACCCTATGTGGTGGTACTCACCAAGTGCGACAAGCGCAAAGACGGTGCGGTTTCCGAACGCGTTAAGGAGTACCAGTTCCTTTTGTCCAACTGCCAGCATGTGGTGGACATCATCGCAACCTCCAGTAAGACCGGTGACGGGCGCAGCCAGCTCATCGGGATCATGAAACGATTGAGCCATCAGTTCATCGAGACAGCATCATGAACACGCAACCTGTGATCGGCATTGTGATGGGCAGCGACTCCGACCTGCCCGTGATGCGAGAGGCCGCAGACGTCTGTGAAGAGTTCGGCATCCCGTACGAGATCCGCGTGGTCAGCGCACATCGTACACCCGCCGACATGGCCGAGTACGGCACTTCGGCACACAGCCGTGGACTGAAGATCATCATTGCGGGTGCTGGTGGAGCCGCACACCTTCCGGGCATGCTGGCGTCGTTCTCGCCGCTGCCGGTGATCGGAGTGCCGATACCGACCAAGCAGCTCAAGGGACTCGATTCGTTGCTGAGTATCGTGCAGATGCCGTCCGGTGTGCCC
>JANJTN010000026.1 GCA_024711065.1 bacterium | reverse complement strand
GCTCCTGTGGTTCGTCCCCACCACAATGGCCCATCTCATGGGCGCCATGTTGGGCTTTGGGTTTGGGGCAGGGGGTTATTGGGCATGGGGCAATGGGGCAAGTGGGGGACTGCAATAGCTATGATTCGCGATGCAGAACGCAGAATCCCACTGGCCATCAGCAACAGCTAACAGCTAACAGCAACAGCGACAGCAACAGCTAACAGCTAACAGCAACAGCAACAGCTAACAGCAACAGCTAACAGCAACAGCTAACAGCAACAGCCGACAAGCCCCTTACTTCCTCCCAAAATCGGCTTCGATCTCGCCCCAGTCCTTGGTTTCCCATTTGAGCACACGGTTGGGGTAGGCGTTGTTCTTGAGCCACTCTTCGGCGCGGTGGATCAGGTCGAACACGGGTTTGTTGCCGGCCGTGCGTGGCACGGTGGTCTTGGCCTTCTTGTTGCGCACCCAGGCCAGAGCGGTCTTGGAGTCGGTATAGACCGGCCAATGCATGTTGCGCTGCTTCAGGAAGGCCAGGGCATGGACAACGGCCAAGAACTCGCCGAGGTTGTTGGACGAGTCCTTGTACGGACCCATGCGGAAGATCTCTGCGCCCGTTTCGGTGTCGACCCCGCGATACTCCATGACGCCGGTGGTCATATCGCACGCGGCGTCTACGCTCAGACTGGGTGTGATCGGTCCACGGCCCCCTTCAGCCGTTCGACCTAGGCTTGACCGCTTTGGCTCTTTTTTTTTGCCGTCCGATCGGGCGGTCCGGCTTCAAAGGCTTCCTTGGCCTCGGCAAGGGTGTCAAAGGCCTTGTACTTCGACCCGGCGAAGTTCTCCACCTGTGCCTTGCACTTCTCCCACGATGAATACAGGCCCGGTTCGTGGCCGATCCAGACCACGTACCATTTCACTTTTTTGGGTGCTCGTTGTATCGCCATTGGGTGCAAAAATAGCGATTTCGGCGGGTCTGACGGACGCTGGTATCTACGGAATTGGTCACATGATAGGGGGCTTGTGACACGGATACCTATCCGAACACCACAGCCCCCTTCCCAGTATGATGTATGCCAAGACCTATGCCGCCGCCGTGTTGGGCATCACGGCCTTCCTCGTAGAGATCGAAGCCCATGCCGAGAATAGCCTTCCGGCCTTCAGCGTAGTGGGCCTGCCCGACAGTGCCGTGCGGGAAAGCAAGGAGCGCGTTCAGGCGGCCCTGAAGAACTCGGGGTACGCGATCCCGGCCAAGAAGTATACCGTGAACCTGGCACCGGCCGACGTGCGCAAGGAAGGCAGCATGTTCGACCTGCCGATGGCCATCGGCGTGCTGATGGCACTCGACCGGATCGAGAACCCCCAGACCGAAGGCCTGGCGCTGATCGGCGAACTGGCGTTCGACGGAACCCTGCGCCGCGCCCGGGGCGTGCTGCCGATCGTGGTGATGCTCAAGCAACGGGGTTTCCAGCGCCTGATCCTGCCGATGGCCAACGCCGACGAAGCAGCGGTGATCCAGGGGATCGACATCCTGCCGGTGGAGGATCTGCGGACGGCGGTCGACATCGTGTCGGGCGTGGTCGCTCCCAAGCCTCATACCATCGATGTGGAAGCGGTGTTCCGTGCCAGTCACGCGGCAAGCCATGTAGATATGGCCGATGTGAAGGGACAGCGCTCGGTGAAGCGAGCCATGGAAGTGGCAGCGGCCGGTGGACACAACATGATCATGGTCGGACCGCCCGGCGCGGGCAAGACGATGCTGGCCAAACGCCTGCCAACGATCCTGCCTCCGCTGTCGATCGAAGAGGCCCTGGAGACCACCACCATTCACTCCGTGGCCGGTCTGCTGCCATCCGGAAGCTCGCTGGTGACCGAGAGGCCGTTCCGCGCGCCGCATCATACGATCAGCGACGCCGCTCTGGTTGGAGGCGGCGTAGGCACGGTCCGCGCCGGAGAGATCACCCTGGCGCATCATGGGGTGCTGTTCCTGGACGAACTACCGGAGTTTCAGCGAAATGTGCTGGAGGTGTTGCGCCAGCCCCTCGAAGACCGGAGTGTGCGGATCTCCCGCACCAAGATGTCCGTTGAGTATCCGGCCAACGTGATGCTGGTGTGTTCGATGAACCCGTGTCCATGCGGACACTTTGGAAGCCCCATTCGCGAGTGCCGCTGCAAACCCGAAGAGGTGGCCAAATACATGGCCCGCATCTCGGGTCCACTGCTCGACCGGATCGACCTGCATGTGGATGTGGCTGCCGTGCAGGTGCACGATATCGCCGACGCCCCTCGCGGAGAATCTTCGGCGGAGATCCGCCAGCGGGTGATCCGCGCCCGTGAACGACAAGTACACCGGTTCAGGGACCGGGCAGATGTATTCAAGAATGCCGACATGCATCCCAAGGACGTCGAACGCGACGCCAACGTCGAGCCCCTTGCCATGGATATCCTCCGCCGATCCATGACCAATCTGTCCCTCTCGGCCCGCGCCTACGGCCGTATTCTGAAAGTGGCCCGCACGATCGCCGATCTGGACGACTCCGACGTGGTGAAGGGGGCTCACATGGCCGAAGCCGTGAATTACCGCACCCTGGATCGCCCGTATTGGAACGGCTGAGGCTGAGACTGTAAGGCGGGACTGGAAGACGGGACGGGAAGTCAGGGACTGGAAGACGGGACGGTAAGATGCGACTGGAAGTCAGGGACTGGAAGACGGGACTGGAAGTCAGGGACGGTAAGACGGGACTGGAAGTCAGGGACGGTAAGATGCGACGGGAAGTCAGGGACGGTAAGACGGGACTGGAGGTCAGGGACGGTAAGATGCGACTGGAAGTCAGGGACGGTAAGATGCGACGGGAAGTCAGGGACTGGAAGTCAGGGACGGAAAGTCTGGAACAAAAAAAAATTGGGGGAGTGTAACCCCTGAACGGGTTCGACGTACTGTGCCACGTCCCCGTTCTTCTACGTCCCATGCCGGCTTTGCAAGTCCCATTGCAGAGCCGGCATATTTTTTTGATATCAATGCCGTCCCTGACTTCCAGTCCCGTCTTCCAGTCCCTGACTTACAGTCCCATCTTACCGTCCCGTCTTACCGTCGCTGACCTCCAGCCCTTCTACCGCTGGAACATGGCGTGGCGAACGGACACCAGGCCGCTCTCGACGCCTCGGAAGCGAAGTCCCAGCATGGCCTGGGCTTTGAGCGAGACCAAGCCGCCCTTGAGCGGGCGCTTGGCGGCTTGCTGCAACTCGGCGGTGGTGATCGGCCGGATCAGATCCGTGCTGACCTTGAAGAACGTGGCGATCCGGCGGGCAAAGTCGTAGCGACTCAGATAGTCGGCTCCACCAATGTGGTAGAGTCCGGTTCGCTTGCGTTCCACCACGCGAATAATGGCCATGGCCAGGTCGTCCACATAGGTGGGGTTGGAGAATTGGTCGGTCACCACGGTGATCGGGCGCGAGGTGTCCAGGGCTTTGATCACCCATTGTACGAAGTCCGGACGTCCGGAGGGTGGACCATACACCACGTTCGTGCGCAGGATGGTATGGTCGATGCCGGCCGTGGTAATGGCATTCTCGCCGGCCAGCTTGGATTTGCCGTAGTAATTGATCGGAGACGGAAGGTCCTGTTCCGTGTAGGGTCCGGCCTCCCCGTCGAACACGTAGTCGGTTGACAGGTGAACCAGGTGCGCATCGGTAGCTCTGGCGATCCGCACCAGATGTTCCACCACGGTCACGTTCAGCGTCCACGCCAGCTGCCGCTCCATCTCGCAGGCATCTACATTGGTCATGGCGGCCGCGTTCACGATCACCTCCGGCATGAACCGCATCACGGCGTCCTTCAGGGCGGAGCGATCGGCGATGTCGACCACGTCGGCCACCACGCGTGGGTGCTCAGTGGCAGTGGGGTTAGACGACACCAGCTGCAACTGGGCATCCGTTTCGTCCAGCAGCATCGGGATCAGGGCCGTAGCCGTGGTGCTGCCAGCGCCGATGATGGTGATCTTCATCCGGCAAAGTTAGATTGTCCGTATGGAGAACCTCGTTCCCGCCTTGTTTGTGATCGGCATCATTGCCACGCTGTCCCCGTTGGTCACCCGAATACCGATCGGTTTTCGCTTGCCCATTGTGGTGGTCGAGATCTTGTTGGGCATCATCGTCGGACCACACGTCCTTGGCTGGGTGCCGGCCGCGCCGGAACTCAAGTTCTTCGGTTATCTGGGGATGGTCTTCCTGTTCTTCATGGCGGGCGCCGAACTCAAGGAACATCCGGTTGGTGGCAAGTACCTCTGGTTGGGCACGGTGAGTTGGGTGGTCTCGTTTGCCATTGCCCTGGGCGTAGCGTTCGGATTGTCGGCGCTGGGACTCGTAGAGGCACCGCTGTTCGTAGCCGTTGCGCTAACCACCACGGCGCTGGGAGCGTT
>JANJTN010000158.1 GCA_024711065.1 bacterium | reverse complement strand
CTCGATGAAGAATCCTTCGTAACAGTGTTCATCGTCCACGGTAAATCCAAGCGTCACCTGCAGGTCGCCGATATACGACCCATAGAAGTTGAACACGGCATCGCAGATGTCCGGCGGCGGCGGTAGCTCTTCATATTCGGCGATCAGCGGCGGGTTGTCGTTCTTGTTGAACCACAGGTTGCGGCCGGCACCACTGCCGGTCACCGAATCATGGTCGATCTTGAACGCACTGGCCTGAAAGTAATCGTAAGGGGCTTTAAAGGCGTACGCCTTGGGCACGAAGCTGCCGTCGTTCGCGCCGATGATGAACCGCCCGATGGTCATCGTATCCGGCAGCAGCATCGAGTGCGCATCGGGGATACTGTCCGGACCGATCACGTTCACTACGATATCGCCGTTCACGATCTGCGCATCGACTGCGTAGCCGTTCATGGCCGGCGCAGCATAGGGCACCAGATTCAGATCGGAATTCGTGGGGTCGAAGGTGATGCTGTGGATCGCGGGGTTGAATCCGGTGGGTGCCAGGTCCGGCGCTTCCAGACGGATGGTGGTGTTGGCCCAGTACTGCCATCGGTCGGAGATGCGTTTCACCACCAGATCAAAGGTGGCATAGTCGTAGCGCGGATCCAGCGCCGGCTGGACCACCACACGAACGTCCGGCGGTGGACCCTGCGCTATGGCAGTGGTGCACAGGCCAAGCAACAGTCCGAAGACGAGCCACGAGCTACGAGCTGCGTTCAACAAGCTACGAGCTTCGAGCAACGTGCAACTACCTCGGCGCAACACTGGTGCGCTCCCGGTTGTTCCACGACACGTTCAGGTCTCGCGTGGTCACGATGCCATTCAGGTCCGTATCGAACAGCGTATAGGCTTCGGTGTTCCGATCGTTCCAGACCAGGTTGTAGTCCGAGCGGCGCAGGTCATCAGCCCCCTCCACTTCGCCGGCGATGAGGCCGAAGTGACGTTGTCCGTTGGCGGTGCCAACGAGTTTCTGGGCGGCCGCACCGCCAAAGACGCCTACGCCGCTGGCAAAATCCACCACGTAGCCGATGTTGGAACGGCTCACCAGCACCTTGTCTTCGGTGATCACGGCCAGGTGGTTGCGATGGCGTACGGCAATGTTGTACTGTCCGGCCGGAATGTCGGCGATGATGGCCGGACGCAGAGTGAACGGATCGACGACGCGTCCGTCGTTCAACAGCAACAGGGTTTCCACCAGCAGGGGCTGTGCCGAGCTGGTGGGCGAGGTGCGGAACTCCACCGTGACCCAGTCCACCACCGTATCGCCGATGGCCGGCGCGATCACGGTGGCGCGGTCGGGATCGAGGTTGTACGGATAGATGTCCGGCGGGGTAGACGGGATCAGGCCTCGTGTGGCCAGGTCGGTGGCCATGGTGGGCGTGAAGTTCTCGCCATAGGTGCGAAGGGGGCCTTCCATGAGCAAGCGGGTGTTGAGCACCCAGATCGGACCGGTCGACAAGCCGATGGCGAAGTCGCCGTTGGCCTTCACCAGTTCTGTGGTGCCGAACCGCCAGGCTTCCAGCGGGTTGCCGGTGGCCGTGGTCTTGTTCTGGTGCAGGCCATACTCGTTGTAGCTGAGTTGAGAGATCGGATCGTAGCGCATCAGCACCAGGTCGGCCTCTTGTCCTACCAGCTGCGGAATGGTCTCGATCACAGCCGGTGTTTCGATGGGATCGATCTCGCGATTCCGCCACGTGTAGCCGAACGTGAGATCCCATCCGGAGCTGTCCGGTACGACGTCGCCGGCGGCATTGCGGGCCTCGAGCTGCAGGAAGCGTTCCACCTTGAACGTGATGTCCGTCAGCGGCAGCGGCACGGTCTTGGGTTTGCTGCGGACGGCATAGCGGGTAACGGGCTGGCCCTGCGAATTGGCAAAGCTGGTAAAGCTGATAGTGGTGAAGTGACTGTTCATGCGCTGCGTCTGGTTCAGCACCAGCGTGGTGCGCACCAGCGTGCCGTTCACTTCGGGCCACCAGTTCACGTATTCGGGATCGAACGTGGGAGAGAAACTGAGTTCGTGACGCACGGCGTCGGACTCTTCGGTAAAGATGTGTCCCTGCAGCCGCAGCGAATCGTTCACGGTCACGTCATGCGTCATCGTCAAGCCGGCCAGGTCATCCTGGATCAGCTTGCCAATGGCCGTGGTATTGCGCACGGCTTCGTTGCCCTGCAACATGGGCGCATCGCCGTAGTAGCGCAGGTGGTAGCGGTTGTTCCACACGGGTTCGTTGGCCAGGAAGCCATCGTCGTCTCGCCAGATCCACGCCCCATCCTGCATGGCAATGTTGTCTGCCGCGGTGTTGGACATGGTGCCGACCTGCAGGTCCAGACGTTCCACGATCTGCAAGCCCCCTGCCCGCGTGATCGTGGCACCTTGAGCGTTATTGAGTTCGAGGATGGGGATACTCCCCTGACCCGACACGTCCTGATTCTCGGTACCCATCAGCACAAAGCGTCCAACGCGCAGACCCGGGTTGATGGAGCCTTCGTGGCGGACGGTGCGGTTGGCGCGGATCCACGACGCGGGGATCAGGTCGATGACCACGTCCGGTGTTTCGCTCCAGAACATGGAGTCGGCTTCGACAGGACGCGACGCATCGAGCATTTTCTTGACGGACACGCCGCTGAAGCGCAGGTCGCTATAGGTGTTGTGCGACACCATTTGCGAATCGGCGTTGTTGCGCTCGTAGCTCACGATGCCCAGGATCGTATCCTGCGCGATCGCTGCGTCGCCAAGGATCTTGATCGTACCGTAGTTGTAGATCACCCCATCGGACTGCAGCACGGAGGGCTGCTGAGCGTGGAGACGGAAAGCGGAAATCAGAACGCAGAAAACGATGAGGATGACCTCGCCCCGTCGCCTGCGGTCTCGCAGTCCCCACTCGCTACTCGCTACTCGCTGCTCGCTGCTCATCATGGTACCCCCACCTGCACGGTGCCGGAGTTCATGATCGTAGCGCCAGGAGCGTTCACCAGGTTGGGCATGATGAACGTGGATCGACGGTAGATCAGCAGACCACCGTCGATATCGGCGGCAGTCTGGTCGAGCGTTTCGGTCTGCACCAGGGATGGGGCTTGCCGCTGGTTGGTAAGCACCACGGCGCCATCGGGTACCAGCGAGAAGGTGTCGAACACGCCGGGGGCTTCGTATCCAAACAGCAGCGCGGAGTTGGGCGTGTTCACGATCTGCACACTCAGGGCCATGGAGTCCGGCCACTGCTCGCGCGTGGCATAGTTGTCGTTGGCGCGGATGTAGCCGGTGTGGACCGTAAAGCCGTCGATGATCACGCGATCTTCGGGTTCGGGTTCGCGAGCTTCGTCCCACGTGAACGGGTTGGACCAGCGGCCGGAGGCCACGGCGCGCAGAATATCGCGCGAGCCGCGTAGCAGCAGGTCGTTGCCGTTGTCCAGACGCAGGTTGTCGGGTCCGGTGTCTTCGATCCCCTGCAATTCCACAAAGGCAATGCCGGTGCTCTGCGCCAACGCCCGTCTCGAATAGGTCGGCGGCGTGGTGGGCGTAAGCTTGATGGCATTTACGTTGGGTTCGCCATAGGCATTGTACATCTTCAGCAAGCGTTCGGCCGTGGTGGGCACCCATGTCGGCGGGATGTCTTCGGCCTTGTATCCGGCACGGATGGTGGCCTGATAGCTACCCACATGCGTAACCGTGATCTTGCGGTGCACGTCCGTCGTGTTGTCGTAGGCATTCGGATCCACGCCAGGCCGCACGTCCATCTGGAATTCCTGCGGAAGCACCGTCCACCGCACGTGCGTCTCCTCGTTGTTGAACACGTACACGCGCCCCGTTTCAGCCCCTTGCAGATTTCGATGGAAGGCACCAATCACTTCGGCGTTGTTGGTGTAAGTGGCATCGCCCAGGCGCAGGCCCATGCGATACGGGATCATCACCACGTTGGTGTCGTTCACGGCCAGGTCGTTGGCTACGTACACATCGCCGTTGGCGGTCTTGACGGTGTTGGCGGTGCGCAGGTGGCCATACGGATTGGTGGCGGCCGTGGCCTGCATGATCTGTGGGTCCTGCACGCCATCGTAGTTCACGAGCGAGGTGCCGGCGAACGTGGCGTTGGTCAGCGCCGGGAAGTCGTTGCGGTAATCGCCCAGCACGCGCAGGTGGGTGTTCTCGCCCATGGAGAACAGCGCATTGGCATTGTTGGTGGCGCGCAGTTCGTAGGTGGGAAAGATCGTCACGGTGTCGGCATCATCCGGGACCAGGAACTCGCCGTCCTGGATCTCCACGTTGGCGCGCAGCTCGGTGATGCCCGAGCCGGTGGCCTGACGTCCGCCGGTCCACACGGTGACCTTGGCGTTCACGTACGAGTCGCGTCCCCACCAGAACTCCCCTTCGGTGAATAGCGGCGAAGTGGCATCGTTCTCGAACCGGCCGTCCATGCGTACTTCCATGCCGGAGGGAACGGTCTTGGGACCGTTCAGCAACATCATGTTGTTGTAGCGATCCACGGTTCCGGAGAGTCCGCGTTCCTGCATGATGTTCTGCGGTGCCGTGCCGTCATAGAAGAACGTACCGTTGTACGTGCGTGGTCCCGAGAGAAAGATCGTGTAGGCACCGCCCACGAACACGCTGTCGGGGATCCATTTGCTGGCGCTGTCGGCCATTTCCAGATCGGTGTACCAGCGCACCTGTACGTTCTGGCGTTCGTTCTCGGGGTTGGCATAGCGCACCATACCGGGCACACGCCACGTCAGGTTGTGTCCCAGTGCCGTTGGGGCATCGGGGTTGCCCGCCAGATCGGTGAACAGGTTGTCGCTACCGGCGAACTCTACGACGGCATTCGTGATGTTGGCGCGCGGTGCGTCGTTCTTGTACCGTCCGTTATCATCGCGGAACCGGATCGTGCCATTGTTGCGCACCGTACCCGTTGCAGAATTCTCGAGGTGCTGCGCGTCGGATCGGAAAGCGGAAAACGGAAAGCAGAAAGCGATCAGCGCTATCAACGTGAACACACGAACGGACGCTTTCCGTTTTCCGCTTTCCGCTTTCCGTTTTCCGCTTT
>JANJTN010000191.1 GCA_024711065.1 bacterium | reverse complement strand
GTTGGGCTTCCTTCAGCTGCAGGAACGCGTCGATGGCCTTGTCGAAGGCCTTCTGCTGCAGATAGATCATGGCCAGGGTCTCGGTCACCAGCGTCCGCCGCGGCTGATCGGCCATCGGATCCGGCGCCGGCGGCTTCTTCTCCAGCTCGTCGGCCGTCATGCGCACCTTGCCGATCCGATCGGCCAGTTCCTCAAGAGAGACCTTGCGGGGTTTTTCGGGTTCGACTCGCGCAAAGGGGCTGGGTACGGGACGGTTAAAGCTTCGGAAGGCAGGGGGCTCTGGCAGCGTGCTAATGCTGCGTCCGCTGCGGCGCTGTCCTTCAAAGCGCAGCGACGTGTATTCCAGGCCCGGGATCAGACGCATCGAAGCGCTACGGATCTGCCGGTCGGTGCTCGGCGGACCGCCAAGCTCGATCACACGCAGCGGCGACTCTTTCTGTTCTACCGGCATCACGGGCTTTCGCTCTCGACGCCGTTTATTGGTCAGCAGCTCGGCGGCCTCGCGGTGCTCGCCGATGGACGGTGTGGACTCACGGATGTCCGAAACGGGTTCAGGCAATGGTACTACCGGCACCGGCTCTGTCCGGCGGTTCTCATAGGCCGTTCTCTGCTGCCGGAGCACCTGGCGGCCGGGGAACCGTCGCTCCGCCTCTGCCAGGATCACGAACGCATCGTCCAGGTCGTCCAGCGCCGCGTAACAATCCGCCAGGACGGCATAGCCGCCGATGTAGGTCGGGTAGGATCGCACACCATCGGCCGCGAGGGCCAACGCCGTTTCGGCCTTTCCGTCCCGCAGCAGCCGCAAGGCCTCCAGGGCAAAGTCGGTCCGAACCGAAGCGGTAGTATCCATGGTGGGCTGGCGCAGCGTTTACCGGCGGTCGCCCAGCAAGCGCAGCAGGAAGAGGAACAGGTTCAGGAAGTTCAGATACAGGTTCAACGCGCCAAGGATGGAGCGCTTGGTAGCCAGTGCATCGCCGGCATACATCACGATGGCCTCGCTCTTGATCTTCTGCATGTCCCATGCGGTCAGACCGGTAAAGATCAGCACGCCGATCACGCTAATGGCAAAGTCCAGGACCGACGAGCCAAGGAACCAGTTCACGAACATGGCGATGATCAGGCCGATCAGACCCATGAACAGGAAGGAGCCGATGCTGGTAAGGTCGCGCTTTGTGGTGTAGCCATAGGCAGCGGCCGCACCGTACATACCGGCGGCGATCAGGAAGACCATGCCAACACTGCCGAGCTCGTAGACCACGAAGATCGACGCGAGAGACATGCCCATCAGCATGGAGAAGACAATGAACAGGGTGGCTGCGGTGGACGGCTTCATGGTGTCGACCTTGGCGCTCAGGAAGAAGACCATGCCGAGTGGGGCAAGCAGGACCACCCATTTCAGGGGAGATCCGAAGATGGCCATCAGGAGCGTTTCTGAACTGGAGACGCCAAAGGCCGTAATGGCCGTAACCATCAAGCCCCCTACCATCCAGGCGTAGACGCGTTGAACGTAGGTGCGGAGCGCGTCGAGATCGACCGCTGCCGCGAACGAGCGGTTGCTCATCGGTTGCATAGAGAGATGTCCTTGTACGTGTTGGACTTACGTCGTACGGGTGACGACAAAGTTAGCAAAATCGACCAGCGACGATTTATAGGTCGATTCCGGGAAAGGGGCTAGTAGACGAACGGCCTTCTCGTGTAGTTCACGGGCCTTCTGCGTAGACTCTTCCACGCCGCGGTAGCGTTCTACAAAGCGCATCACATCCAGCACGTCCTTGGTGCCTGGCTTGCGACCCTTCACCCGCTTGATCATGGCCTTGGCGTCGGCCGGAGGAGCAGCCTGGCAGGCATAGATCAGCGGGAGCGTGATCTTCTGCTCGCGAATATCGTTGCCCACCGGTTTGCCCAGAATGCTGCTGCGGCTGGTATAGTCCAGCACATCGTCGCGGATCTGGAAGGCCAAACCGATGAGTTCGCCGTATTCGCGCAGGGCCGAGCGCTGCTCGTCGGACGCGCTGGCGCTGATCGCGCCGACCTCGCAGCAGGTGGAGATCAGCGAAGCGGTCTTGTCCGAGATGATCCGGAAGTACGTCTCTTCGTCGATGCTCTTCTGCCGACTCTTCTGGATCTGCAGGAGTTCGCCTTCGCTCATCCGGCGGACGGCTTCGGAGGTGACCTTCAGGAAGTCGAATTCGTTGTTGTGAACGGCGATCAGCAGGCCTTTGGACAGCAGGTAGTCGCCCACCAGCACAGCCACCTTGTTCTTCCACACGGCATTGATACTGGCCACACCACGGCGTTCCTCGGACTGGTCCACGATATCGTCGTGCACCAGCGTGGCAGTATGCAGCAGCTCCACCATGGTAGCACCGATGTAGGCGCGATCGGTAATGCCGCCGCACAGGCCGGCGCTCAGGAACACCAGTGTTGGGCGGGCGCGCTTGCCGCGTTGACGGAGGATGTAGCGCACCACGGTATCCAGAAGCGCCGTCTGCGTGGTCATCTGACCGCGCATGTACACGTCCAGCTGATCCAGCTCATCACTGACCGGCCGACTGATCTGCTTCAAGGATGTGGGAGGTGTCATGTTCAACGGGGCTTGTAGGTGGCGCGGGCGATCAGCACGCTGATCTCATACAGAATGTACAGGGGAATGGCCACCATCAACTGTGTAACAGGGTCCGGCGTTGGCGTGATGATCGCCGCCAGGATCAGGATCGCCACAATGGAGTGTCGGCGATACTTCACCATCAGGTCCGGCGAGACCATGCCCACCTTGGCTAACACCCAGGTGACCATGGGAAGTTCAAAGATCAGGCCGGAGGCCAGCATCATGTTCACGAAGAAGGAAAAATAGGCGGAAGTAGAGATGTTGTCCTGAATGTTCGGATTGGCCACCACGTTGATGTAGTCCATCATGCTCGGGATCAGCAGGAAGTAGCCGAACGAGATCCCGAGCAGAAAGCAGAACGTGGTAAGCAGCGTTACCCAGCGTGCCCACTGTTTCTCGTGTTCGTGCAATCCCGGGGCCACGAACGACCAGATCTGCCAGATCACCAGCGGCGAGGCGATCACCAGTCCGGCAAAGAAGATCACCTTGAACAACAGGAACGCCTGGCCGAATGGTTCCAGGTTCTGCAGGGCCACGTTGGCGCGAACCGCCGGGCCCAGCAGTGCCGTGTTCATGATCCAGTCCCGGTAGAAGGCTGCAACGGCCGCTCCAACCAGGACCCACAGGATGGCCTTGAAGGCGCGGGAGCGGAGTTCCTCGAGATGTCCGAGAAAACTCATCTCCGACCGACCAAGCGTTCGTTCTTCGGTGTGACTTTCACTCATCGCTGTAATTGCGTAACCTTCAGAGCTGCGAAGATACGCACCGCGACACCGCTGATCGTGCCACGGCAAGGCACAAGAACCGTGCCGAATCACCGAAGTAGTAGCGTGCGTGTTGGTTTACAACAGCGAGCAATTATGCAAGGGAAAAATCTTCACATCGACCAACTTTTTCCCTTGTGATTCAACCGGGGTGGCGGTCAAATTTGCACCCCTCAATGATCACCGGGTGCTGAGCTCCACCACTCGTACCAACGGTGTTTTTTCGAACCTCATGCAACAAGGAGATGTGGTTGGGTGAAAAAGACTGAGACCCTAAACTTGTTCCCTTCCTCGACCCCATCAGAGACACCGACAGGGGCAGCAACGAAGCGCATGGGACGATCTGAGAATGGCGGCGGATCTTCGGATGCCGAGACCCTGTGGGCTCGGTGCCTGGAGATCATTCGCGATAACGTCTCGGAGCAGGTCTTCAAGACCTGGTTCGAGCAGATCCGTCCGCAAAGCTGGGATGGTTCCCAGCTGACCGTTGACCTGCCGAGTCAGTTCTTCTATGAGTGGATCGAGGAGCACTACGCTTCACTGCTGAAGAAGACCGTCCAGAAGGTCCTCGGAGCGAAGGCTCGTCTGCAGTACCAGGTGGTGGTCGACGATAGCGAGACCGAACGCGAACAGCGGACGATCAAGCTGCCGGCCTTCCGCAAGCAGATGCAGCAGCCCTTGCCGTTCGATGCCGTGGCGTCGAACCAGCCGGAGCCGTCGCCAACGGCCCATTACCCCACGTACTTCAACCCGCGGTACACGTTCGAGAACTTCATCCGCGGCGAGAACAACCAGCTGGCTACGTCGGCCGCCATGGCCGTGGCCGATAATCCGGGCAAGACGCGCTACAACCCGCTGGTGATCTATGGTCCGACCGGCCTGGGTAAGACCCACCTGGTGCAAGCCATTGGCAACCGCATCCTGCAGCGCAACCGGAACGCCCGCGTGCTCTATACGAACTCCGAGAAGTTCACCATGGAGTACATCAATGCGATCCAGACCAACCGTCTGCCGGAGTTCACCAACTTCTACCGCACGGTAGACGTGCTGGTGGTGGACGATATCCAGTTCCTTGGTGGCAAGGAACGCACGCAGGATATGTTCTTCCACACGTTCAATGCACTGCATCAGGCCGGCAAGCAGGTGGTACTCACCAGCGACAAGCAGCCGAAGGACCTTGCCGATGTGGACGAGCGTCTGATCTCCCGGTTCCAGTGGGGTCTCACGGCCGACATTCAGCCGCCGGACTTCGAGACGCGCATGGCCATCCTTCAACAGAAGGCCATGGAAGAAGGCGTCGACATCCCAGGCGACATCATGGAGTACATCGCTCGCCACGTAACCAGCAGTGTGCGTGAGATCGAGGGCTGCCTGATCTCGCTGCTGGCGAAGGTTACGCTGGACAATCGCGAGCTCACGCTGGATCTGGCCAAGGACGTGGTGCGAACGGTATCGAATTCGAATGCCTCGCGCCTGCTCACGATCGACGACATCAAGCAGGAAGTGTCGACCTACTACGAGCAGCCGGTCGAGCTCCTATCCGCCAAGACCCGCAAACACGAAGTGGTGCTGGCCCGGCAGATGTGCATGTACCTTGCCAAGCAGATGACGCAGATGTCGCTCAAGAGCATCGGCCTGCACTTTGGCGGACGCGACCACACCACGGTGCTGCACTCCTGCCAACAGATCATGAACTACATCGACACGGACGCCAAGATCCGCGGCGACGTGGAGTACCTGAAAAAGGCGCTACGCAGCTAATCTGCTAATCTGCTAATTGGCTAATAGTTGCAGAGCGCACAAGATGAAGACTGTAAGGGCTTCGCTGGTAATCAGCGAAGCCCTTTGTGATTCTAGCTCTCATTGGTCGCTGCCGATTACGACGTCTGGTACCTGGTCGCCGGTCGCTGCCCAGACGGTCTGTTGCAGCTGAGGGTCAGCCAGCACAGCATTGATCTCTTGTAGGCATATTCGGACAAGGCGCTCTTCCACACTCATTGGCGGCGAAATGGCAAAGCGAGGTGAGGATCTACAGTGGGCCATCGATGTAGCCCAGGTCTTGAAACGTCGGCACATTAGTGAGGGGGTAGGTGAGGCGTCAGACCGGTTTGGCATGCTCGTGGAGATTCTTGCCACCGAACCCGAAACGTGGGTGGAGGTACTCCATCAATGGACGGGGAAGGACTATTCGGCTAAACGCCATCATGAAGCCGTATCGCGACGAGTCCGCCGTATCCGAGATCTGCTGACACGAGCTGCCAGTGGGCTGAACCCAGACAACATGAAGGGGGCTGTCGCCTTTCAGAATCGGACGCGAGTGAGCAACACTCTCATCATCGCTCAACTTCTACTCGGAGCCGGCAAGCAGGCCTCCGGCACGGTCAGCCTACGTTCTGCACT
>JANJTN010000181.1 GCA_024711065.1 bacterium | reverse complement strand
GCGACCACGTCGTCCACATAGGCCAGGTAACCGGCATAGGACTCCTCGCGCGTTACGATACCATCGGAATTCTGGTCGGCTTGGGCGTTATACAGGCGAAGACCCACGCGGTCATACTGATCGGCAGCTGTCGTGACCTTGTTCTTCGGGTCGGCGTCGCGATAGTACGTGGTCGGCGGGAAGTCACCCGGGCGGCGATTCAAGGCAAAGCCATCATAGTCCGGGCTGCCGGTACGTGTGTAGAAGCTGATGGCACCCGTGTAGTTCAGCAGGTTGGTCACGTCCACGAACAGGTCGATAGAGGTGTTACCACCGATGAGTTTGTTCAGCGGAATGGTACGGGTCAAACGCAGGTCGTTCCGCCACGTGGCCGGAAATCGGCCCGAGTTGATGGCACCCGTGGCCTGGCCGGCCAGGTTGATCGGCGTGTACGGCAGACCGGTCTGCCAGAAGCCGGACAAGTTGATGTTGAAGTATTCCAGGAACGGAACGCCCGCGATCCGTGGGCCTTCGTCCGGACCCCAAGCGAAGTTCAGGACGGCATTCACGCGGTGGCGACGGTCGAACGACAGTGGGAACGGCTCCACCGGGAATGCGGGGTTGCCTGTGTAGGGATCCACTGCGACCACGGTGCTGGAGTTGTTAGCAGTACCTTCGGCCGAGCCCAGGCTGTAGTTCAGGTTGAAGCCCCAGTTGCCCACCGTGCGGCGCATGAACGTGATCTCGATGCCCTTGGCATTACCGTAGGCAGCCATCACCGTCTGGAAGTACGGCTGCGGAACAGCGTTCACGTAGGCCAGGTCGGACTGGTTGTAGATGTCCTTGTAGTAACCGGTCAGGGTAAGAGCGAAGTCGTCGTTCAGCTGATGGTTGTACGACACTTCATATTGGTTGGTGCGCTGCATCTCCATGTTGGGGTTGCCAAGCACACTGTTGCCGCGCAGCAGCACGGTATTGAAAGCGTCGTAGTAATCCGACCACGGCGTGGCCTGATAGTAGATACCGTAGGCCAGTTTGAAGTTCTGCCGACCATCGTCGCTCACCGGGTAGGTCACCGTCAAGCGGGGGCTGAAATAGAGCTTCGCCTGAGCATCGGTGAATCCTTCGGGCGACCCCACAGGATAGAAGACTTCGGTGGAGGTCCGATAGGTTGACTTCGGATCAAGGTAGTCCATCCGCAAACCGAGCGTAAAGACGAGCCCCTTGAAGGAGATCTGATCCTGCAAGAACAGGGCGCCCGTTACCGGCTGGAACGGTTGTTCGGTTTGAGCCTTGGTAGCAAGCGCTTGATCGCGCTCAGGGCCATCTTCCGGCACGTCGAAATAGATGTTCGGTCCGTACTCAGCACCATAGATATCGAAGAACGGGTTGCCGTCCCACGGGTTGCCGTTGGAGTGGCGGTTGAGCGTAAGGAAGCGAGCTTCGAATCCGCCTTTGATCAGGTGGCGCGTTTCGCCCAATTCGATGTTGTGCGTGATGTTACCGTCCACCTGGAAGAACGTAGCCCGGCGAAGGTCGATACCACCTTCGTTACCACGAGCAGCGAAGTATCCGAACAGACCATAGGGATTCAGCGTCGTCTGAAAGTCGCCCGGGCCTTCGATGAAGCCCGTGATCGGGTTCGGCTTGGAGACCTCGATGCGGCGGTAGCCGTCTTCGGTCACAGCCGTGGTACGGAAGTACTCATAAGCGTCGACCACTTTGTTGGGTCCAGTAGCATACGTGGTCACCGACGTGCCGTCTTCATTGATCTGCTCATCGAATCGCAGTTCGTCAACCGGGTAGTGAAGGTCCCAAGCGCCGGTAATGAAGTTCGGATCGTCCGGCGACGTCCGCTTGCCGGTCTCGGTGATCTTGTCGTTCCACGAAGCACGGAGCTCATATACGGTGTTCTGACCGAGCGTGTGGTTGATCTGCGCAAAGGCATTGCTCGAGAATTCCTGCACCACGATCTGCTTGGCCATCCGCTCGGGGAAGCTCTCACCATACTGGCCGGTACCGGTCACCTGACCATTGTTATTCACGCTCATTTGCGGGTTGTTGGCATAGAGCCACCCCCAACCGGATCGCTCACCGCTGATGAAGCCATACATCCCTCCGACCA
Organism: bacterium; assembly: GCA_024711065.1. GTDB lineage: Bacteria > Bacteroidota > Ignavibacteria > Kapaibacteriales > Kapaibacteriaceae > OLB6. Next base: position 11,297 of record JANJTN010000181.1, on the reverse strand, counting down.
ACAGATATGCTGCATCCGTGATCTGGAACTTCATCCGGCCCGTAATGTTCCGGCTAAACGTCTGGTTGTTCGGAAGTTCGCCGAGGTTGTTGCCGAGCGGATCCTCTACTTCGAGTCCGAAGTTCCGGAATTGCTCATAGGAGTTCCGTACCGAAAGGAAGAACGTGGAGCGGTTGAAGCCGAGCGGGCCGCCGAACGTAAAGTCGATAACGTCCTGATCAGGGCTACCGGCCGAGATGCCGTTGCCGGCCTTGCCCCACAGGAAGGGCATATCCACGTAGTAGCGAACGAGACCCTCGAAGCGGTCCGTGCGACCGGTCTTGACGACCGTGTTCACAATACCACCCACGGCGTTGCCGTATTCAGCACCGAAGCCACCGGTCTTGGACTGCACTTCTTCCGTTGCGTACGGCGACGGCATGGAGGCCGAGTTCGTGGAGCCGGCATTACCCAAGCCCCCTACGAACTGGTCCGTTACCGTGAGTCCGTCCACCAGCACCTGCGTTTCCGTGGTCCGTGAACCACGCACGATGAAGTTGTTGCCCGAGGCCTGGATACCAGCGTTCAGCGAGATCACCGAGGCGATGTTGTCTCGGCCGCCTACCTTGATCATGTCGTCGCCCTTGGTCACACGGTCCGTTCCAACGTCCGTGGAGCGCACCATGTCTCGATCGGCCGTGATGTCCACCACCTTCATCTGCACGCCACCCGTGGTGAGCGTGAAGTTGAGCGTCACGGTCTGGTCGGCCGAGATCGACACCTTCTTGATCACGGTGTCGTAGCCGATGGCCGTAACCATCACGTCGTACGTGCCGGCGGTGATGTTGATGACGGTGTACTTACCGTCGGACTTTGTAAAGCCACCGCGCGTAGTGCCTTGCACCCGCACGGTAGCGCCCACCACGGGCTCGTTCTTTTCGTCGGTGACCTTACCGGCCAGGACGCCTGTGATACCTGCCCACACCGGTGTGGCTGTGGCGAGGATAGCAAGCATGACGACGAGGTACTTACGCACCATGAATCCACTCCAAAGGATCGTTGTTTTGCGTTCGAAGGTTCGTTAGTCGGATCAGTGCAGCACGTTCAGCGTTCGCGTAAGAGCTGCGCCGTGTTGCTCCACGGTAAGCAGGTACGAGCCGGTTGCCAACTGCTGGGTCGGGATCTCGAGCATCCACTCACCTGTTGCTGCCGGCGAGACCGAGCGGATCAGCCGCTCGCCTTGCACGGTGTATAGCGACACCGTGATCTCTCCAGGGGTTACAGTCGCAATGCGGATCTGGGCAGACACATCGGACGGGTTCGGCATGATGGCAACAGCAGCGTCAAGCGATGCCACTTCCTGTACACTTGTAGGCAAGCCCCATGTGGCACGATCCATTGCAGCAACCATCACATCGGCTTCGGCAGCTTCGGTTTCCACGTTCGTCACGCGATCTCCCGGGACAGCGCTGGCGCTATAAGCGAAGTACAGGGTGTTGTCTACCACGTCGTCGCACAGGGTTCCGAACAGACAGTTCGTGCCGTCTGGCGTAAGACTCACCGGGCGCGACCAGTTCGGATTGGACGCATACTTCCAGGTACCGTAAATGTGACCGAACAGGCCGTTCACCGTCACCAGCGTATCGGGCTCGAGCGCTGCATAACGCGGCGTGGTGTCGATCTGCATTTCCATGTGGTCGCCGGTCTTCACCGAGGTGTAGACCATATAGACGTTGTTGTTCTCGTCCACACCCAGGTTCGGGTAGCGGCTCGCACCGGAATAGGCTCTGCGGCTTACGATGGCCCCTTCGCCGTCCCAGCGATCGTCGCCAGCAACGCCAACGGTGTACAGCAACGAATCCCCTTCCGGCCAGTAGTAGATACCGGTACCACGGTAGAGAGCATCGTCGTCCACCGAGTAGATAATGCCACGGCGATCATTGGCATTCGGATCGATCGAGCCCTTGGTGATCACGTAGGTCAGCGATTGACCGGTTGCCACGTGGATGCGGCCCGTATTATCTATGGTCACGGCATGATGCGACGATGGCACCACAGTGGTATCCGAATACAACGTGATCTCGTTGGCACCGGTGATCGTGGAGTCGATAAAGGTGTGATTCTGAGGGATCAGCAGGATCAGACTATTGATGTTCGGATCGTTCCAGGTGCGGCCGTAGTCGGTGGACTTGCGCACGAGGGTGCGAAGGGGGCTGTCGCTGTACACCACGGCTACGATCGGCCCGCGGGCTGCGATGGCATAGGTGTCGCCACCGGCGCTGTTGGGAAGGGTACCGGTTTGGCCGACCGGCAGCACGCCGTTCGGTCCGGTGAAAAAGACCTCTGGTTCCCAGGACGTTCCGCCATTGGTGGACCGACGATACACCAGCTGTCCGGTTCCGTCCGGCATAGCACGGTGATAGATCAGGTGTACGTTGTCTTGCCCGTCTATGGCAACTCGGGGCCACAGAGCGGTATCGGCTGCCGAGGTCGGAGCCGAGAACTCATAGAAGAAATCATCGCCAACGCCCGCGTTCCGGTAGAACTTGACCGGTGTGTGCGAGGCCGTGCCGATCGAGCCGTCGCTGAACTGTCCGGTGGACGGCCAGCCAGCACGCTGATCCTCCATCTTCTTCCAGGTATCCACACCAACCACCAGGTTTTCCGGGTCGTTGGCGTCTACGAAGTTGTAGTAGGAACCACGCGAGTTATTGAATCCCGGAATACGGGTTGCAGCATCGCGCGTACCATCCGTGGCAGCCATCCAGAGGACCTGCAGGTACTTGTCCGATCCATCGGCAAAGAACGCGACGCGTTCCGGCATGGCGGCGTTGGTCTGGAAGTCGTACCAGGTGGAGCCGACCTTCACGCCGGGATGGGAGTCCTGCGGCAGGGCAACAACCTTGGGGTTCTGATGCTGGCGCAACACCGGCGAGGTGGCAACCACCACCGGCTGCCGCTCCGCGGTTGGCATCGGCACCATCTCCGGCACCGCTGTCCCGGCCGGGATCACCGCCGAAACCGCCGGCACCCGCGTAACGGTCGGCGCGAGTAGCTGCGCCTGAACCGCCGAACCGACTGTGAGCAATATCCAACAAGCAACCAGCGAACGCGTTGCGAACTGTCCCATACTTCTTCTCCGTTGTACGAATCCTGTCTATCGGAAGGCGCGCAATATACGATTTTGACCTCCAGAACCACGGTCTTCCGCAGATCTACGGATGGTACTAGAAGCGAACCCGTAGGCCGGTCAGCGCCGTGAGAACCGTGCCATAGGTGATCTGTGAAGACACGGCCGATCCGGCACCGGTCTGGAACGGCATAGCGCGGGCTTCAGCACCCAGCATCACGGAAAACCCCGAACCCAGGTCCAGAGATCCCGTCAAGCGTCCAAATCCCAGAAAACCGCTGTCTGAAGCGCCAATTCCTGCTCGTCCGGTAAGTCCGAGACGCTCCGATGCGATCAGTGATCGCTCATAGAACGCCGTTCCCCACCCGGTATGAACCACAGCGGTGCGCTGCATCTGCCCCCTGCCATATTCCTCTCGAATGACTTCCGGACTGGCCAGCTTCTCCGATCCGGCTCCGTCGTTGACAGACGTCCGCATGGTACTCGAGAAAGCATCGCTGGTGGTGATCACGGCAGACGACTGTTCGACACTGTAAGAGGTGGTTCCGATCTCCAGTCCAATGGCATCCCGCGCGGACAATCCGTACGCCACACTCGCCGAGATCTGGCGCAGATCCTGCGCCGAAGCCAGGGTAGAGCTCACACCAGCGGCATACGTGGTGGCCACGGAAACCTGTAAGGGGGCTTCGTGGGCGATCATCGGCTGCGGCCGCTCCGTTGCCGTGGCGGATGCGTCTTCGACCGGCGTCACGCTGGACATGGTCTGGGCCGACAACGCACCGAACAGGGTGCTTAACGGAATGTCCGGTGTCTGGCTGTTGCTGTTGCTGTGGGCTGTTGCTGTGAGCTGTGAGCTGTTGGCTGTGGGCTGTTGCTGTGAGCTGTGGGCTGTTGCTGTGAGCTGTGAGCTGTGGGCTGTTGCTGTGAGCTGTGAGCTGTGGGCTGTTGCTGCGAGCTGTGAGCTGTGGGCTGTTGCTGCGAGCTGTGAGCTGTGGGCTGGTGCTGTGAGCTGTGAGCTGTGGGCTGTTGCTGTGAGCTGTGGGCTGTTGCTGCGAGCTGTGAGCTGTGGGCTGTGAGCTGTTGCTGTGAGCTGCTCGATCGCTCCGTCGCGGATGGGCAGCCAGAACGTCAGGATCAAGACGGCAAGCGTAGCCGCAAACCGCAGTCGGCGCGGCGAGCGCACCGTTGGGCGGGACTGCAACCGCAGACCGTTCTCGGCCGCCATGGCGTCTACTGCGTCAAAGACACCAGATCGTAGGTGCTGTGGGGGAACCGTTTCGTCCTCACAACGCATGGCGATGTGGATCAGCACGGCAGTGTCGAACGCTTCTCGCGCCACCGGATCCCGTCGCACGTGCTCCCGGAGCTCGCGATCCTGCTCTGCTGAGAGATCGCCATCGAGGTAGGCACTGATGAGTTGGTCCAGGATCATCGTCCACGCTCCGTCAGGACTGGGGTCAGGATGCGGCGCATATGTTGCCGAGCACGGAACACCCGCACCTTTGCGAGCGATAGGTCGATCCCACAGATCACGGCGATCTCCTGATAGGAGTGCCCTTCCACATCCCGCAGGATCAACGCCTCGCGCAGGGTTACCGGAAGTTGCTGCATGGCGCGCTCCAGGTGTTCCCGCAGGAACACGTCGCCAATGGAAAGGGGCTCGGCACCATGCAGGTCTTCGTCGAAAGCCTCCAGGCTGCGCCGGCGGGCCCGGATCATGTTCAAACACACGCGACGAGCGATGGCAAAGAGCCACGACTGGATGTTCGACGTCCGCAATTCGCGATGGTGTTCGTACATCCGAATGAACGTCTCCTGAAACGCGTCGCCTGCCATCGCTTCGTCGCCGGTGAGATGTCGGCAGAACCGGAAGATCGGTCGCTCAAAGTGGTCATACAGCCGCCGGAACGCCGCACGATCGCCTTCCTTGAAGGCTGCGACGATCGCCGGGAGTTCCTCTTCGGCGATCTTGGTGGTGGCAGATGGTGTCTTGGAGCGCATCGTTCCGTTCGGTCTTGAACGGGCGACACGCCGACAGGGCGAAGGGTTACATCCCCTGCTGGAGAACCCAGGCAACGAGGCTCGCTGCACCCATCAGGATCTGGACCACGGCAAAGGTCACACCGCCAACCACCCATCCATACCGGTGATGCAGACCTTGCCATACGGCCAGAGCCATGCAAGCGGCAATGTAGTGCCACAGGCTGAGGAGGTCCAGCCGCTGCAGCCAGAGAAACAGGTGAGGGTGATCAGCTGGCGATACCAGGATGCCGGCCGACAGGCCGAATCGCATACTCCCGGTGAACATATGAAGTGGTGCTGTAGCCAAGGCGCGCACGGCTTCGATCGAGGCCGTAGCACTCACGGCTGCCAGGGCCGCTGAAAAGCCTGCCGTGGCGTTGGTCAGAAATCGAAACAACAACCACACGATGGCGGCCATGGCTGCCTGGGTGACCACGCTACGCATCAAGGCTCCGCCCAATACGGCCGTGAACTCCCGCTGCGGCGAGGTGTTTGCCGACGACGCGGGAGCGAGATCTCGTGGACCGGCGGCCGTGATCAGCTCAGACTCCGCCCGAAGATCGGCCGACGACTGCTCGACGTACACGGACAGCGTCCACACCGCACTCAGCACCATCACGGCGGCGGCGAAGATCGCCACCGCCGTTGTGGTATCAGGTACGGGAATCCGCCGAGGGTCGCGCAGACCCCACCAAAGGGCCGAAAAGGCTCTCAGGGTCTGCATCGTTCCTTACTTGGTCTCGGGTTCGAAGTCAGCGTCGGTCAACGGCTCGTTCACCGTAGTGGTGAGCGAGTACACCATGGAGTAAATGGCATTCTGCGCTTCCAGACGAGACGGGAACTGCACGCCCCCTACCATCTGATAGTCCCGGAATGACTGCACATTCAGGATCGGCCCCTTGGGGGTGACTTCCGTTCGTTCGATACGGTCCAGCAGCATCGAACCTTCGTCAAAGACCAGCGTCGAAGCGGTTCCGTCGGCAGAACGCACGTCGACGTGGATCTGTCCCTTCTTCTTGCCCTTGATCGAGATCGTGGCATCGTCGGCTCGAAGCGCCATGGCCGGGAACAGCAACGCGTCGGCGCGAATGGCCTTCACTTCGTCGTCGCTCAACGATCCCACACTGCCGTTGTTCATCGACAGCCACGCACGGGTGCCGTTGAACCACTGCACCTGCTTCATCATCCCAAGATCCAGCGACGTGTATTCCTTGTTCGGCGCCATGGTCTTGCGGGTATAGGTACCCGACATCTCACGTCCACTCATCTTCATCTGCACCGTGCCGGACTGCACCGCCGTCCGAACACCCTCCACAGCCGCCTGACCACCAAGAGCCTTCAGATGGGCGGCTACGAGATCCTCCACGGACAGATCCACCGGTTCAAAGGCGTCGGCCGAAGCGGGTTCCAGATCCAGGGTGTATTCATAGATCGGGCCGAATTGTTCCAGCTTCTCCCGCACATTCGGAGGTCCGACCACCACGATCCGAAGATCGAAGGGGCCGAAGTAGCGTCGAGCAACACGCTGCACATCACTATAGCTCACGGATTCCAGACGTGTGTCGTACGTGGTGGCCATTTCGATCGGCGTGCCGGTAACCCAGGCATTCTGCAGGATGGCAGCCACGGTCGCAGCGCGCTCGAAGGCCAACCGATACTGGCCGGCCATCAGTCCGATCCGCCGCTCGAGCTTGTCGGGGTCCGGTCCTTCCTGCCCAATGCGGTTGAGCTCGTTCAGGATCACGGTGATCGCCGAGTCCGTGACCGATGCCCGGACTTCAGCTCCGGTGGCCAAGCGGTTAAAGGCTCCGCCACGCGTTACGTAGCCGAAGGGCGAGTACGTGTAGGAATAGGTCTCCCGTAGCGTCTCGAACAGGATGCTGCCGAAACTGGACCCGAAATACGATGCGGTCACATTCAGCGGGAGGTGATCCGGATCGGCAACCCCGGGGATCGCAGCTCCGATCACGACGGCGCTCTGCACCGATCCCTCGCGTGGCACAAAGTACACGCCAGCCTTGGCCACATTGCGTTCCGGCATTCGCAGATCCGGGGCGGTACCACGAGTCTTCCACGTCGACAGGTGCTTCTTCAGCAGGTCCTTGACCTCCTTGACGGACACGTCTCCAACCACGGCGATCGACGCCAGCGATGGTACAAGGAAGGTCTCGGAGAATGCTACAAGGTCATCACGTGTGATCGCTTTCACGCTCTGCTCGGTTGCTCGATTGGCGATCGGGTGACCGAAGCCATACAGCACCTTGCGAGACAAAGCGTCGGCCGTTTCCTGAGCATCGGCTTTTTCGGATGCTACGCCGGCCAGGTACTGCTCTCGCATCTTCTCCAGCTCGGTGGGGTCGAAGGCGGCCTGCGTCAGCTGGTCGCCCAGCATGGAGAACAACAGCGTTGCGTGCTTCTTCAGCGCCGAGCCGTTGATCGTGACGGACTCCCCTACGGCAGAGCCCGAGATCGAAGCTCCCACGCCATCGAGCGCTTGAGCGATCTCCTGCGCTGTGCGGCTCTTGGTGCCCTTTCCGAGCATGTCCACCGTCATCGACGCTACCCCGGACTTGCCGGCTGGGTCTTGTGCTTCGCCACCTCGGATCACCAGCGAGAACGTGACGGTTGGCACCTGATGATTCTCGACCACGAACACGTGAAGTCCATTCTCCAACGTGAACTCTTCAAACTTCGGGAAGGTGAATGGCGTGGCCTCCAGGGCTCCGGGTTTGGTATCCAGGGAAAGCCCCTTACCATCTTGCGCATGAACAGGCATCATGAGTCCCAGGGTCAGGATCGGGAGAAGCAGTGTTGTTGAGATCGTCTTCGGCGTCATGGTCAGCTTCCTTTCTTCGGCAGATAGGTGAGCACCACACGATTGCCGGTCCCGAACACCCGCTTGGCAACGCGCTGGACGTCGGCAAGGGTGACCTTCAGGTACAGGTCGAGTTCGTTGTTGATCAATTCCGTGTTCTTGTAGTAGCGATGGTAGTTGGCCAGGGACAGCCCCTTGGAATACATCCCGGTGCGGCCGCCTACGAATTGTGCTTCGGTGATGTTCTTGGCTTTTTGCAGTTCGTCGGCCGTTACGCCGTTAGTGATCACGTCCTGCAGCTGCGCCGTGATCGCCTGTTCAACGGCGTCAAGGGGCTTGCCGGGTGCCGCCACGCCGATCAGATAGGTCATCCCGGAATACTCGTTCGTCTGGCTGTTGCCGGCCACCTGAACAGCGAGCTGCTGTTCGTCCACCACGGAACGGTACATCCGAGAGCTCTGGCCTCTGGTCATGATCGTCATCAGGAGCTCCAAGGCGTAGACGTCCTTGTCCAACATGGACAGCGACTGATAACCAATGAACATGGCCGGCAGTTGAGCCTTGGGATCGTTGATGGTCTCGCGGATCTCGGTGGACAACGGTCGCAGTCCGTCAAAGCTGGGCCGCGTAGGTTCGGCCGCCTTGGCAAAACCTCCGAAGTAGGCACTGATCGCTTCACGCACCACCTTCGGGTCGAAATCGCCGCTCACAACCAGGATGGCATTGTTGGGTTGGTAGAACCGATCATAGAAGGCTTTGAATTCGGCGATCGAGGCACTGTCGATGTGCTGTGCCGAACCGATCGGCGCCCATGAATACGGCGAATTGGCGAACAGCGACGCTTGCATTTTCTCGAACCACCCTCCGTAGGGGGCGTTGTCGTAGCGATTCTTGCGCTCTTCCTTGACCACGCCTCGCTGGGTCTCCACACCAACGTCGTTGATCTGCAGACCCCGCATCCGCTGGGCTTCGATCCAGAGCGGCAGGCGCACTTCGTTGGACGGGACCACGAAGTGATAGACGGTCTCATCGATCGACGTATAGGCGTTCAACTGTCCACCCGCAGAGGTGATCAGCTTGTCGATCGTAGCGCGCTCGATCTGCTCGGTGGATTCGAACATCAGGTGTTCAAAAAAGTGCGCAAATCCTGTGCGCTGCGGGTCCTCGTCGCGCGAGCCAACCTTGTAATGAACCACGGTAGCAACGACCGGCGCCGAATGATCCTCGTGCAGGATCACGTGCAGACCGTTGTCGAGGTCGTATTCGGTGAACTCGAGTGGCTTTACCTGAGCCGTTGCCGGGGCTAGGCCTACTGCCATCACGGCCACCAAGAGTAGTCCGTAGAGCATGGGTGATTCGGATATCATGGGGAATGGGGAATGGGGAATGGGGAATCGTAGCCAACAGCTCACAGCTCACAGCCAACAGCTCACAGCCAACAGCTCACAGCCAACAGCTCACAGCCAACAGCTCACAGCCAACAGCTCACAGCCAACAGCTCACAGCCAACAGCTAGGCACGAACGCGCAGTTTACGGACTATGGCGGGAAATCTTGCACCGATCAGCAGCAGCAGTGTGGCGAACAACCCGGCGGGAGGAAGGAGATCTCCGGTCACGGCGTACGGAGTGCGTTCACGCGATGGATGTACCATTCCGTGGGCAACGGTCTGCGTCATGGCCGGAACGCGGACCTCAGATCTGCCGGATGCCGAGATGACTCCCGTCTCTCCGCTCATGGCACAACGGATCAGGTCGCGCCGTTGTTCAATGGCGCGCATGCGGGCGATCTGGAAGTGTTGTTCCGGACCCCACGTTCCGTTGTACCAGGCATCATTGGTGATCACACACAGGACATCGGCGCCATTGTTCACCAGATCCCGAGCCACCTCCGGATAGATACTCTCGATGCAGATGATCGTGCCCACGCGAGCAACGGTATCGGCAGCACGGCGAACCGGTAGCGGGTCGCGGGTTCGCCCCTTTCCCCATGCCGAGATCCCAACGCCCCATTCGATCCAGCTCATCGCGAACGTGAGCTGGTCGGCGAATGGCAAACGCTCGGCGAACGGGGTGAGCATGGACTTGCGGTGAACTGCCGTGACTCCGAGGCGTGGTTCGATGGTCATCGCCGCGTTGAAATGGTCGTAGCGCAGTTCCGGGTCAAACGCCGAACGGCGGGCCGACGGAGGAGCCTGGCCTGGTTCGTAGATCACGCGATCGGCATACCCCGTGAGCAGCGTGAACCCACTCGTGTCCACCCAGGTCTGCAGACGTTGCATCTCCGGCTGGTAAGGGGCTTCCCTGATCGTGAACGGGATAGCGGTTTCGCTCCACACCACCAGGTCCGGACGAGCCCCCTGCCGCTGATCAGCGTCCACCAGCGCGATATGGGTCTCCACCTGTTTGCGGGGGTCGGTCCACTTATCCCAGGGATTTTCGTTCGGCTGCACGATGGCAACAGAGACTGCCTGTGACGTTTGTTCATTGAATGCACTGCTGTGGACCAGGCTCACCGTCAACCAGACGGCAAGCAGGCTGCCACCCCAGGCCAGGGAGTGCCACGCGCTGCTATCGGTTCGGCGAGTGAGGAACCAACGGGCGATCAAGGCATTGATCACCACCACGAGAAAGCTCAGTCCATACACACCCACCCAGTCGGCGATCTGCACCAGGGGGGTCGACAAGAGATCGTACCCCGTAGTTAACCAGGGATACGAGGCATCGGTCTGTCCATGAAGCCATTCAAATCCGGCTACGGCAAAGGGTGCCGACCACAGCATGGCCTCGCGACCGAGACGCTTACGAATGCTGCTTAGAGCATAGAACGGCAGTGAGAGAAAGAAGGGGTGACCGAGCCACAGCGCTGCGCCGGATGCCATCAAATAGGGATCGGTCTGTTCCTGCCAGCTGAGAACCCACCAGTTGGTGATGCCGTGGTACACGAAGAAGACCACGTACAGGAGCCCTACCGATCGGTGCCGATGGTGGTTGGCACGCTGGTCCAGCATGGCAAGGAGTGGCACATAGGCGATAAAGGCCAGCCACCCAAGTGGCGATGGAGGGAAGGCGGTGCCGAGCAACGTGCCGGCCAGAACTGCGAGGAGGAGGTTTGGCATGGGCGATAAAAATACGACCGCTCTCGAGCGTAAGCCCGAGAGCGGTCGTGATTGTTCAGCACCTGCCGATCGTCCGACCGGCAGCTGTCGTCTTTACTTGCTGATCGTTACCGTAGCGGCAGCCGTCTGGCCCAGGCCTTCGGCGATGAGCGTGTAGACACCCGTTGCCAGGCGTGCTGCGCTCAGCTCCACGGTGCTCGTGCCCTGCGGCAGCTCACCGTCGTGCAGGACCGC
>JANJTN010000166.1 GCA_024711065.1 bacterium | reverse complement strand
TCTCCGATGCCGACCCGGAAACGATGTCGGCCGAAGCCCGCAACCATGCCCGCATCGCTCGCGACCGGGTTCGTGTGGTGGACTGGACAGCACTGGATCCAAAGGCTGAGTTCGACGTGGTGATCGATGCGCTGATCGGGGTAGGGGGCTCGGCACGACTCCGCGACCCGCTTCCTGAGCGGTTGCGTATCCTGAATGCTTTCAATGCCTTGCGTGTTGCTGTTGACGTCCCTACGGGACTCGACGCCCTCACCGGACTCGTGCACGAGGATGCCTTCCGGGCCCACCTGACGATCACCATGGGGGGACCCAAGGCGGGCTTCTATGCCGTGAAAGCACGTCCGATCGTTGGCGAGATCGTCGTGGTTGGCATCGGCGCCCCAGAGGTGATCACCGCCGGCTACGCTGCTGCTCAGGTGATCGAACCGTCGGATGTTCGTCGGCTCCTTCCAGATCGCGCTCTGAACGTGAGCAAGTTCGATCTGGGACGTGTGCTGGTGATCGGTGGCTCGCGAGGGATGCGGGGTGCCCCTTCCATGACCTCGGAAGCTGTCCTGCGAACCGGAGCAGGACTCTGCATCCTGGCCACGCCGTCCGTGCATCCGCTCACACCACGAGAGGTGATGACGGAGGTGCTGCCGATGAACGCCAACGGAGTGATCGGCACCGAGGCGCGTGCGCAGCTGCAAGCCCAACTCGAGCGGGCAACCGTTGTGGCAATCGGACCCGGTCTGGGGTCGGATGGCACCATGCAGCGCATGCTGGCCGATCTGCTCAATACGCTCGATCCGGCCGTACCCGTTGTGATCGATGCCGATGGTCTGCGTCTGGTGCCGATGCTGCAGCGCGATCTGAGTCATGTGGTCCTGACCCCGCACGAAGGGGAGTTCCGCCGTCTGGTGGACTCGCTGCCGACCCATGCCGATGGTCCGATGGTGCACCCCGCGGATGTTGCCACAGCACTCGGATGCGTTGTGCACCGCAAAGGGGTACCATCGGTGACCACCGATGGACGTTCAGCAGTGTGGACCGTGATCGGCAATCCGGGAATGGCCACGGCCGGCAGCGGCGATGTGCTCACGGGCATCATCGCCGGACTCGCGGCGCAGGGACTAGCCCCTTACAGAGCGGCGGCACTCGGTGCGTACCTGCATGCCAGAGCAGGCGACATCGCTGCGGAGCGTACATCTGAGCGATTCATGGTGGCAACGGACATCATCCGAGCGCTGGCCGATGTGGTCTAACGTGGTGCCGCGATCTCGATGGCTCTTCGTGCTGCCGCTGTTCGGCGCTTCGGGCGTGCTGTTCTGGTTGTCCAGTATTCCGGACTTCTCCACACCGGACCTGGGATTTTCGTGGCAGGACAAGATCTACCACGCCGTGGCCTACTTCGTGTATGGCCTGGCGGCTCAGGTGGCAGTGGTCGGCTGGAGCACGGCGTCCACTTCGCTGCGCGCCCAAGCGGCGGCCACGATCCTGATCGGTGCGTTGTATGGGTTGAGTGATGAGCTGCACCAGACCATGGTGCCCGGGCGGGACGGGTCGCTGGCCGACCTGGCGGCCGACGTGATCGGCGTGACCGCTTCGGTTATTCTGCTTCCTGCAGTTCGTCGGCTTCTTCGTCCCCGGCCGTAGTCGTGTCGATCTCGAAGGCGTCGTCCTGCGCGCCCGCTGCACCGTACGTGAAGGACGCCAGCAGGATGGCGGCCTGATTCTCCGTGCCTTTGTAGGTGCCTTTGTAGGGACCATTGCTGATGATGGCAAAGGCCAGCAATTCTCCGTCGCGGGTAGTTACATAGCCCCCTAACGAACTCACGTTGCGAAGCGTACCCGTTTTGGCGTGCACGTTGCCTTGAGCCGGGGTGCCGATCATGCGTCCACGTGTGGAACCATCCACACCGGCGATCGACAGCGAGGCATAGAAGTCGTCGAAGTAGGGCTCTCGTCGTATTGCGTCCAGCATCATCACCTCCGTACGTGCACTCACCAGATTGCGGCGCGAGAGACCACTGCCATCGTTGAACACAGCGCCGGTCCTGTCCACCCTCATACTATCGAGCGTGGCCAGCATCATGCGCTTGGCGGTCGCGGCCGTGGTGGTGTGATCGCCATGCAGCGCGCCCACCATCTTGAAGCAGTGTTCGGCGTAGTAGTTGTGGCTGCGCTTGTTCACCACCGAAGCGAATTGCACGAATGGTCGTTTGAACGCAGCCAGTAGCCGACTCTGGGAGGGGGCTTTCTTGATGCCGATCTGGGCTTCGTTGTCGATACCGCCGCTGCGCAGACGGTTGGATAGCATACCCGCAGCCGAAAGTGCCGGGTTGCGCATGTCCACATAGACGGTCTTGGTGCGATTGGCTCCCGGCGACCCACTCACGCTGATCACCTGTTTGCCATCCTTGCGCACCGTACTGGTTACGCGGATCCGAGCTCTGCGCGCGCGTTTGGTGGTCACTCGCTCCAGCACAAACGCGTCCGACGCCGGAATGGTCTGCACGCCGATGTAGCCTTTGGCCGTTGCCGAGACCACCACGGCAATGGTGCCGTTGCTGTGCGTAAGCGCGGTCACCGGAGGCAGGCGCACCACGTCTTCGCCATCGCCGGAATACACTGCGCGGTTGGTCTCGCTGTCGAACCACGTTGAGTCGCCATACACCGTCCCGGTCACACGCCGCAGTCCCATGGCGAAGAGCTTGTCGGCGATCTCCTCGATGTCGTTCACGGTCAGCATGGCATCGCCGTGGCCCACCAGATACAGGTCGCCATCGAGCGTGCCGTCCGGACCGATCCGCGCCGTTGTCCGCACCTCCGTGCTGATGGCATGGTCCGGCCCCAGGGCGTGGAAGACGGCATTGGTGCTGAAGAGCTTGGTGTTCGACGCCGGGGTAAGGGGCTTGTCGGCATTCCGCTGGTAGAGCGTAACGCCGCGCGTTACGGACCGCACCATTACGCTCACCTCCGACGACCGATAGCGCGAGGTGGTGAACAGGGCATCGAGCCGAGCGCCCAGCTTGGTAACCGCACTCGTGGAGTCGAATTGCGTCAGGATCGGCGCCTTGGCCGCAGGCCTGGGCACACGCGTGGTATCCTGTGCCCGTACCAGGGCCAGGAGTCCAACAAGAGCGAGACCGATCGGGATCGTTCGGCGGATCACGAGGAGGAGACTTCCATACTGCTGC
>JANJTN010000165.1 GCA_024711065.1 bacterium | reverse complement strand
CCGGTGATCCCGGTACTGCGTCCATATCCGTGCACGGCAGCAGTGGCCAATACGAATAGAACGATCACTGATCGTAATGTCAGCTTCATATGCGAGTTTCCCTCCGTGTAGAATTCTGAGTCCGGTTCAAGACCGTCAAGTTCCCATAAAGTTTCCTGATCAGCCGTCACCAAACACGAAAAAGGCCGCTCGGCAACGCCGAACGGCCTGTTGAACTTCGTTTCGGATCAACAGATCAGGAATTGGCGAAGAGGTTCGCCTGGATCTTGATCTCTTTCCCCACCTTGGTACCCACGATGTCTCCCGTGCCGGTGATGTTGTAGTCGGCAAGAGCCACCATGAAATCGGCTGTCACCATCACCAGGTTGCCGGAGGACCGTTTCTTGGTCTCTTCGTTCTCCGGCACGTAGGTGATGGTCACATCGGCTACAAGGGGCTTGGAAACACCGTGACACTTGAACGTCCCCACGGCCTTGCCGGAAGCGATATACCGCCCGTCCTTGAAGGTTGTCTTCACATCCTTCAGGCTCTTGAACACGAAGGTGATGCTCGGATACGTATCAGCATCCAGCCACTTGGAGCCATACATGTGTTCGTCGCGCTTGGTGATGGCGGTCTTCATGGAGCGCACCGGCACGATGATCTCGCCCTTGGTCACCTCCAGGTTGGTCGGATCCAGCCGGAACGTTCCCGTGATCCCATCGGCGGTGCCGTGGATCTTCTCCATCGGCGCATCGCTGTCGAACGTGAGCGCGTTCTTTCCGACGGCGTCGTTCAGAGTATACACTTCGGACTTGCCTTTCACTTCGGGAAATCCGGTGCCGGCGTAACCACTAACGGCAGCGAACAGGACCAACAGACCAACAAACAGCGAGCGATGCATGAGGAACCTCAAATGAATGATTGCGTGTTTACACACGCATATTACGGATCACGTCGGACAAGATTGCAACAGCATCATCAACATTCTGCGTAGTGGTTTCGTTACAGACCGAAAATCGAACAGCGGCACGGGCTTCATCGCGTCCGCGCCCCATGGCCAGCAGAACGTGCGAGGCCTGCAAACTTCCGGAGACGCACGCGCTTCCGTTGGACACCGCAACACCGTGCATGTCCATGGCCTGAAGAATGGCTTCGCCGTCCAGCGAAGCCGCATCCAGGAACGACACGTTCACGATATGCGGAGCCGAGCGTTCCGGATCCGTATTGAACCGCAGATCCGGGATGCGCTCCTGCAGGCCCCTTGCCAACCGTTCCGTAAGCCGGCGCATATGGCTAGCCCGATCGTGCATGGTTGCAACGGCTTTGCGAGCCGCTACCTGAAAGCCCACGATCAAGGCCGTGGGTTCGGTTCCGGCGCGACGGTTTCGCTCCTGTCCACCACCCTGCTGGTGCGCCTTCAGGTCGATCCCCCGCCGAATGAACATGGCACCGACACCTTTGGGACCATGGATCTTGTGCGCAGAGATGGTCGCGAAGTCCACGCCCAGTTCCTGCACATCCACCGGGATCTTCCCGAACGACTGCACGGCATCGGTATGCAGCAAGGCATCGGGAACCGTGGCACGGATCGCTGAAAGGGGCTGGATCGCACCGGTCTCGTTGTTCACGTGCATCACACTGACCAGGGTTCGCGGAGTGTTCAGCGGACGGCACGTTTCCGGGTCGACCACTCCCATTGCATCCACCGGGATCACCGTGGTGGTACAGCCGGCTGCTGCCAGGGCCTCTGCCGGATGGATCACGGCATGATGCTCCACGGCACTGTAGGCCACGTGGTCCACCAACGCGGATTCGCCGGCGCAGCTCTTCAGGATCGCATTGTTGGATTCCGTACCGCCGCTGGTGAAGATCACCTCGGCCGGATGTGCGTGCAGGAGTTCGGCGATCTCGGTACGAGCGGCTTCGATCGCGATACGGGCTTCACGGCCGAGATGGTAGATGCTGGACGCGTTGCCATACCGCTCGCGCAGCCACGGCAGCATGGCGTCCACCACCTCATCGTCGATCCGGGTCGTTGCGCTATTGTCGAGATAGATCATCGGGCACTACACGGGTGATCAAGGCAATAAAGGGGCGAAGGACGAACAACGCCAGGATCACATTGATGATGTTGAAGATGGCGTGACCATTGGCCAGCCGAGCCGCCGAGGTGCCGGGCAGCAGTCGCAATGCCTCGACGAACGGCAGCAGGAACGGCAGGAAGAGCAGCACACCGAACAGGTTGAACAAGATGTGGGCCCAGGCAACGCGGCGCGCGTTCACATCCAGTGGACGTGAGGCGATCCACGTGGTGACCGTGGTACCGGCATTGGCGCCGATCACCATGCCAACGGCCGAGTCGAAGGCAATGAACTGCGTTTGCACCAACACCACGGCCAGACCGGTGGTAACGGAGCTGGACTGCACAACGGCCGAGAGGATCAGGCCCACCGCCACAAAGGCATACGGGTCGTGGATCTGCCGTAGCACATTCTGCACCCAAGGTTCAGCCGCGATCGGCTGCAGCTGGTCTGAGATCAGGCTCAGACCAAAGAACACGAAGCCGAAGTAGAATAGCAGTTTGCCGGCATGCCTGGCATGGCCCGGAAGCATGGAGGCCAAAAAGCCCAAGGCAAGGATCACGGCACCCCATTCCAGCACGCGAAGGGCCACCAGCTGGGTGGTGATCGTGGTACCGATGTTGGCGCCGAGCACCACCGGGACGGCATGGGCGAACGTGAGAGCACCAGCGTCGACCAAGCCGATCGTGATGATCGAGACCGACGTACTCGACTGCAGGACGGCGGTGGTGATAGCACCGACCAGGACGCCTTTGACCCTGGTGTTGGTGATCTTGGCGATCAGCGCCCTGGTTCGCTCGCCAGCCAACAGTTTCACTTCGCGGGAGAAGTGTTCCAGGCCGTAGAGAAACAACGCCAGGCCGGCCACCGCAGCGCCGACCACTTTCAGGAATGCGAACCAGACTTCCATGCGTCGGGAGGCTGCCGGGTCAGGCCCGGCCGATGCCCTTGTAGATGTCGAACTTGGCGCTGTAGACCACGATGTTCAGATCCTCGTCGCGCAACGTGCCGCCCGAAGGTGAATAGTAGAACGTGGCCTTGTGGTTGGTTGCCGACTTGGCAAGGGTGCCGTCGCTGTTCACCCAGAACATCAGTACGCGATACCCCAAATGCTCAGGAGCCCCTTCGGCCTGTGCCAGGAGGTTCTCGGGTGAATACACGTTCAGGTCTGGTCGCTCGTCCATGGCGCCGTTCTCATTGGGATGCGGGTCAAAAGTACGGTAATTTTGGCGCCTTGTGCCGTACCCCAGCAATGCTCCGGTACGAGCCCCTTTCCACCAGACACCTCTCTTGGGTTCTCATGCTTCAGGCTTTACGCAAGATCTTCGGATCGAAGTCCGATAAGGACGTTAAACTGCTGCTTCCGATCGTTGAACAGATCAATGCGATCTTTCCGACCCTGGCCACACTGTCGACCGACGAGCTCCGAGCCAAGACCGATGCGTTCAAGACGCAGATCGCCTCGGTCGTGGGCGACCTTCTGACCGAGCGTGAGCAGATCCTGGAACGGTTGCGTACGGATGCCGATCTGGAGCATACGGAACGTTCCAATCTGTATGCCCGTCTGGCCGAGAACGACCGCGAGCAATTCACCGCCATTCAGGAGACGCTGACCGAGATCCTTCCGGAAGCCTTCGCCGTGGTCAAGGAAGCCTGCCGTCGACTGGTAGGGCATACCTACGACGTAGTGGGACACGAGCAGACCTGGGACATGGTGCCGTATGACGTTCAGCTGATCGGCGGCATCGTGCTGCACCAGGGCAAGATCTCCGAGATGGCTACGGGTGAAGGCAAGACGCTGGTGGCCACCCTGCCACTGTACCTGAATGCCCTGGCCGGACGCGGCGTGCACCTGGTAACGGTGAACGACTATCTGGCCAAGCGGGACCGCGAGTGGATGCGCCCTGTCTTTGACCTGCTGGGGGTCAGCACCGGCTGTATCCAGTCCAACATGGCACCGCATCAGCGCAAGCAGGAGTACGGAGCCGACATTACCTACGGCACCAACAATGAATTCGGCTTCGACTACCTGCGCGATAACATGGTAACTGACGCTGACGACATGGTGCAGCGTCCACACTGGTTCGCCATTGTCGACGAAGTGGACTCCGTGCTGATCGACGAGGCCCGCACGCCGTTGATCATCTCGGGTCCGGTGACCACGGGCAGCACCGAGAAGTCGTTCGTCGACATGAATCCTCGCGTCCGCCGCCTGGTGGAGACGCAGTCGAAG
>JANJTN010000077.1 GCA_024711065.1 bacterium | reverse complement strand
ATGGGCCTCGCCGCCATTCAGATCGAATTTCGGCCAGAAGGAATTCGAGCCCATGTTGTAGTTCAGCGGCTGTGGCAGCCGCAGGTTGGGCGTGACCTTCGTGGTGATCGTGACGCGTCGGAACGGGAAGTCGCGTCCCTGATACTGCATCCCCGCCAGACCGTCGGCCGGAAAGTCCTTTACCGGCTGGCGAAGGATGATGTACAGTCGCTGCATCAGGTAGGCCGCCATGTCGCCGCGTGGTGTGCGGCGAAACTTGCGTTCGGTTTCTTTGACCAGCGTAGCGCGATGACCGAAGGGGAACAGAAAGCCCTTGTAGCAGATCCGCACAAAGTGGTCGCGGCCTTGGGTGCCGCGCTGGATCCACTGCTCTACGTCGAGCTCCTCACCGGTGTAGGGATCCCACACGCCGGTCATGTCGGCCCAGGCACCGAGCGACGTCAGCATCAGGCGCTTCACGTCCACCGGCTCATCCTTGGTCTGCATGCCGTAGTTGCTGGTCAGCTGCACCAGCTCGTGTCGGTCCCGGCGGTTGATGGAGGTCCGGAACGGGCGTTCCTTCTCCTTGGCGGGCATGCTGTAAGCCGTGTTCAGGTCTGGCGACCAGATGGCCCGTACGGTACGGAAGTACTCGGCTTCCTCACTCACCGAACCATCCGAGTGCTTCACGCCAAGGCGGGTATGCCACAGCTCCACGCGTCCGTTGTCTGCATCCTTTTTCGGAGCGGCCGCATGCGCCCATGCCGCGAACTTGTTCGGCGAGAGCATCAAGCGATACGGATACTCGATCACCGTTTCATCGTCCAGCGGGGTCCGGATCGGTGGATTGGCGTTCAGCAGGTTCACGTAGTCGTTGATCATCTGCTGCGACATGGAATTCGACAGGTCGCCGCTGGACTGCATCATCGACGTATAGCCGGAGCGCTTCTGCGGAGGGATCTTCGACGTCAGGCTTTGATTGGCTGTGAAGGTCTTCGACGCCACGGTCTTGCCACCGGCGGTGTTCTTCTTGGTGGCGATCACCATCGCCGCCGATGGGTTCACGGTGGCTCCGCCGCTGGCCAGGTATTTGCCTACCAACGCCCCTGCCATCTTGCTCAGGGTATACGGTACATCCGGTGGCTTGGCGCTGGGCGACACGCGCTGCGTGTACTTCGACCAGTCCAGTAGTCCTTCGATAGAATAGGACCCGGCATGTCCGTTGGGAACGTCGAAGACCAGCCGAGATGGGTGCGCCATCACGGCATCGATCGGAGGCTCGAGAAGGGGCTCGTTGTCGCCACTCGACTGCGTAGCACTCGACGGCAGCCCGTCCGTGTTGGGCTCTTCGGTGGAATAGAAGAATGCCCGTTCGGCAATGTGCTGCGGCTGGAAGTGCACGATCATCTTGGCGCTGCTTCCGGCCGAGAACCGTCCGGTAGCCTTGTTGATCGTGATCCCCGCGAATTCAAAGGTCAGGACCAGTAGGTCGTCCGGCCGGATCACGGTCACCTTCGGATTCTGCGCCAGCGTGAGGCCGAACTTGGTCTTGCCAACCGTGCGCGTGCCTTGTTTGACGGTCTTGCGGCTCTTTGTGTTTTGATTACTCAGGCCTTGCGACGTCACATTCAGCCCCTTGAGCTGATCCATCTGCAGCGAGGCCAGATGGACGTGAGCGCCAGGCAGGGCCGAACTCGGTACGTCGGGAGACAAGAACGCCAACTGCGTCCGTGGATGCGTCCGCGTGGGCTCGGTGATCGCATCATCGATGGGCACGGTGTAGCGCAGAAGAGCCGGTGCCACTACACATCGTGCGAGCGTGCCGTTGCGGCGTTCGATCTCCAGCGGGGGAATGCCCTCGCGATCGCCGACTTCCAGGCTAACGCCGCCCACCAGCATCCATTGCGGCGTGGCAGCATAACGCGCCACCAGCGCCTCGTGGCGTCCGGCATCGTTGATCGTGTAGGCATACCGCACATCCCGCAGTCCCAGTCGAAGATCGATCTCCGTGGGCCGCAGCCAGACGCGTCCATCACTGGAGCCCTCGAACAGCACACACGTGCGAGCGTCGTCGGCGGTTTCGACCACCAGTCGATCAAAAGCATCATCGGCAGCCAACACGTTCCACGAAGACGTGTTGGCCATGCGAAGTGAGAGCGGCCAGGCTTCCGCGCCGCGCTGCAGCTGCACTACTGAGTGCCGCTTGGCGGCCGGTACCAGCATCGACTCGTCGGCGGGATCGCAGAGATGGATGGCAACGGTCGGACCGGAATACACGGCCTGTGCCTCGGATGGTACCCGCACGGAGACGTCTCCGTGCAGCTCCAACGTCCACGTTGGACGGTACGTCGCCTCAGCGCGGCCGGTTAGGCCGAGTGTGGCGTCGCCGACCTGATAGGATCCCGCCGGAGCCGTTGTTCCGCTCAGCGGAGACCGCTCCAGCAGCCAGGGCACGAAGGGGGCTTGTGTCTTCACGCCAAGTTTGGTCAGATGCAGGTCGATCCGAGGCGTTGTTCCACGATCGATCCGTGCCGTCAGATCGGCAGGGACAGTGGTACCCGGAAAGAAGGCTCCGCGGAGCGTTAGGTGTACGCCGGCATCATCTTCGTGCAGATCCACCGTTGGAGTGCCGCTGAAGCGTCGAGGATCGATCACCCATCGTTCAATGCCGGCCACCACAAAGGCGATGCGTGAACCGCGGCGAACGATGCGATAGGTGGAACTCAGGGCAGCATCGATCGCCGACGCGATCGGAGCGGCCGTGACCGACAGGGCTCCGGCCAATCCCAGGGCCTGGCGCCGGGTGAGCGTAAATCCGTCCGGACGCTGCACCACTTCCGCAACCGTGCGAGGTGCGGTGGGAGCATGGGGGACACGATGCCGCTTGAGTGCAGCAACGGAGAGTGCGCGTTTCATGATCGCGTCTCCGGGTGGGACATCGGTGAGTGCAACGAACATACAGGTTCGGTGCACTCTAACAAGACAAATATTTGCGCCAGGAACGACGCTCTGAATCGGCATGGCCGATGGCGACAATGCGGAGCGAGGCAAGACGAACGGCCGACTTAGCAACATCGTCGAACATGCGCATCAATGCGTACTCATTCCACAGAACTTCTGCGTATGTTCCGCGGCTCACATCCGCCACACATTCGCGAGGCCCTGCTATGCTTCGCCTTCGAACGCTTGTTCTGGGTTTGACCGCTGCTGTCCTCGCTGCGGCCACTTCGCCTGCTCAGCAGGTGAGTATCTGGCTTACCCAGCCCCCTCCCAATCAGCTCAAGATCGCCGACCTGTGGAAGGTGGACGTGACCAATAACACGGGCCGCGCCTTCAAGGCCTATGTGCATGGCACGGCCGAAGAGCTGTCCGTGCCCGACGGTATCATCGCCGATGCCCACACGGCCGTGGTAGACATCCCCCCGGGTCGCACGCGTCTCACGGGGGCTACGCTCCAGCCGGTGGATGTAGATGAATACAAGCCCCGCTACTACGATGCTCTGCTGACCACCGGCAATGTGCCTTCGGGTGAGTATCAGATCTGCGTCGAATTGATCGACGACGAGACCAGTGCACTGTTGGCTCGCGATTGCAAGATCGTGGTGGTCACGCGGATGTCCGTGCCGATCCTGATCTCACCGCCGGACCTTTCGGAGGTGGTCGAGAAGTATCCCGTGTTCACCTGGATGCCGTCCGTGCCGCCGCTACCCGGACAGGACCTGCGCTATCGCTTGCGCGTAGCCGAGGTCTTTGGCCGGCAGACGCCGCAGGATGCCATGGACCGCAACCCGGCCTGGTTCGAACTCACCGATCTGAAGCGCACCATCCAGCAATACCCGATCTCGATGCGCGGGATGGACGTAGGTCGTTCGTACGCCTGGAAGGTGGAAGCCTTCGAGATCCGCGGAGCAGAACGCGTATCGCTTGGCGAGTCGGAAGTGTGGCAGTTCACCTATCAGCCGCTGGATGGCCAGCAGGACGATGATCAGCAGACCCGCTCGGCAGGAGGAGCGACGGCCGTGGGCGACAGCACCTGTCCCGGAGACAACTGGGACTTCGAGCTGGGCACGCTGGCATGCTGGGACGTTACCGGAGGAGCCTTCCTGGACGATCCGATCAAGGACCAGCATCCGGTACTCGGATCCAATGGACACCACGCATCATGGTGGGTTTCGTCGTACGGACTCTTCGACGGCGATCAGGCACAGGGTGCCATGACCTCCGTCCAGTTCGAGATCACCAAGAACACGGTAGCATTTCTGTTCGGCGGCCTCTCGGATCGTCAGACCGGCGTAGATCTTTTGGTGGAGAAGGGGGCTAAGGACACGTTCTCGCTTCCGCTGCGAACGCTGCCGGGGTCATCGAAGGAATGGTACGTGGCGCGCAGCACCACGTCCACCGACCAGGCAGGCGGCAGCGAACGCCTGGTGCCGATCGAGTGGGACGTAACGCCGTTCCTGAACCATACGGCCTTTGTCGTGGTGCGAGACAGCTCCTTGGTAGGACACATCAACGTGGATCACTTCCAGTTCATCGACAAGGAGATCAAGGACTCGATCAAACTTCCGGTGCTGGTTATGGCAGCCGGAGAGAATCACTCCTTGGCAGCCACACCCAATGATACTCCGCCGATGACCATCGTCGACAAACTCCGCGGCGATGCCCGTGGCGTGAAGGGCGGCAATGTGTCCGTTCAGGATGTGAACGTGGTCAATCAGACCTCGCCCAATCTCAAGGGCAGGATGGCTTCTGCCGTCAAGACCGTGACGTTCAAGTCCGGTGATGGCGACGACGATGACGACGGGTCGCCGCTGCCAGACATCGGCAAGGTGCAGTCCAATCAAAAGGTCATGTCGGCTCAGGCCATGTCCAACCTGGCCGGCTTGCTGGCCAAGCAGCCCAACGTGGTTTGGGGCTGGGGCGATAATACCGACAAGTCGGTTGGACCCAGCATGCCCAGCGTGGTGAAGGAACCCGCCAAGATCTCCGGTCTGACCAATGTGCAAGCGCTTACCGCCGGGCCATGGAACTCACTCGCCGTTGGCAACGACGGATCACTGTGGGGATGGGGAGAGAACGAGCACGCTCAGCTCGGTCTTGGAGATCGCAAGGCGATGGCTTCGCCCAAGAAGAATCCCCACACGCAGAGTCTGGCCACCGTGTCGAACGGCGCCTTCCATACGCTGGGTCTTACCGCCAAGGGCGAGCTGATGGTCTGGGGCTGGAATCATCATCACGCCCTGGGGCTGATCATGACAGACCATGTGAACAGCGGCACGGGGCAGGTAGACAGCACGATCTTCCTGTACAAGCCCTATCCGATGGAGGGCATCACCAACGTACAGGCCATTGCCACCGGAGAAGCTCACAGCGTGTACCTCAAGGTGAACGGCACCGTGTATGCCGCCGGTTACAACGACCACGGACAGACGGGGCAGCCACTGGACGAGCCCATTACCGATCGGTTTACCAAGGTGCCCATTGAGGGTGGTCGAGCAGCCGACACCAAGACCGCGCGCTCGTCCGGCCAACGTGCCTTGGCAATGCCCGCGGCCACAGGCATTGTGGCCATCGCCGCAGGCTTCGACCACTCGCTGGCACTGCGCAGCAACGGCAAGGTGATCGCCTGGGGCGGCAATGCTTCGGGTCAGCTCGGAAATGGGAGTACGACCGACAGTCCCACACCGGTCATGGTCAAGAATCTTACGGGTATCTGCGCCATCGCAGCCGGTGACGGCTTCTCGATGGCCCTGGATACCAATGGCCGTGTGTTTGCCTGGGGCAACAACGTGCTCGGACAACTGGGCGACGGTACACGAGTAGGAAAGTGGGAGCCGGTACAGATCACCACGCTGGATGCTGTTCAGGGGATCGTGGCAGGGGGCTCGCACGCTATGGCCGTCCGCGCTGACGGCGGATTGTGGACGTGGGGTACCAACGACTACGGCCAGCTTGGCGAAGGACCGGTGGTGAACCTGTTGCCGGTACCTGTGGATCCGCCAGTTGGACCATTGCGCGTAGAGCGATTGGCGGAAGGGAAGAAGTAGACTTTAGCGTCTAGCGGTTAGCGTCTAGCGCCCAACGGGCAGCGAGTAGCGAGGGAGTGTGGGAGAGCACGAACGAATGAGCATCAACACCTGGAGCGTGGGGCAGCGATTCGTTGTTGCCCTTGCGGTGATGTTCGTGTGTGGCAGCTCTGCTGCCATGGCGCAGATCTTTGCGTTCGGGGCCGACCAAGGTCCTGCGCCGGTGACCGTGATGGGCTCGTACCGTCTGCTTGGCCAGGCATCGTCGCGGCAGGGGACCTTTTCAGAAAAGCCCCCTGACCTGTGGCGGGCCGAAGTGAATCCCACGCTCGCGATCTATGGCATTCCGATCACGGCCAGCCTGTTGCTAAGCTCCGAGCAGCAGGGGCTGCAGCAGAACATCAATGCCTTCTCCGTGACGCTGGATCCGGACGCGATCCGGCGCATCGTGCAGCAGCGCGCGTACAATGCCCTGGACGGCTATCTGCGATCCGAGGCCGGCAGTATGCTTGGCGACTACGAGAACGTGCGGGACTCCCTGGAGCGATTTCATCCGGAGCAACTCAAGCAGTTGGACGAAATGCGCCAGCTGGAGCGATTCCGGGATTATGGCCAGGGCGATATCGACGGATATGAGGATGTGTTGAGTGAGATGGGGCTGATGAGTGACGTAGAGCAGGTGATGGTGAACCTGCCCACCGTCGGCGTCGGAACAGTGTTCCCGGTCTTCACACCGATCACGCTCAGTGGCGCACGGATCAGCGGTGCCTATGCCGAGTGGAATCCGGGCGGCGTGTTCTATATCGCCGGCGTTGGCGGCACAACCCAGAGCCCCTTGCTGCGAGAGGATCGATATCAGCTGGATACGACGGTCTATCGATCGGTCGACAATTCGGATTTCGGGCGACAGCTGTACGGAGGCCGCATCGGCTTTGGCAAGCGCGATGGGGCGCACGTGATCCTGACCGGCCTGTGGTCTACCGATGACGCGAGCAGCCTGACGCTGCCGGATTCCGGTGTGGCCCTTACTCCCCAGAAGAACTACCTGAGCAGCCTGGATTTCAAAGTGGAACCCATCAAAGGGATCTGGACGCTGCAGGCGGAGGTGGCCGCGTCGATGACGGTGGGCGATCAGAATGCGCCAACGTTCGATGCTGGTGGCGACGTCCCGGAGTTCCTTCTCGATATGATCGACTCGTCGGCCTCGGTGTATCTGGACTGGGCGTTGACCGGTGAGACCACCGTGAATATTCCGTCGACCGATACCCGCTTGCGAGGTTCCGTTCGCCGCATCGGCGCAGGGTACAATGCGCTGGGCGTACCCAACCTGCGAACGGACTACTTCCGGTACGATGTGCGGGTAGATCAGCGGTTCTGGAAACGCCAGCTCTCTGTGGGCGCCTTCGTGCGGAGAGATCGCGACAATCTGATCCCGATCAAGAAAGCTACGTCAACGCTCTTCAGCGTGGGTGGAACGCTCGGCCTGAACGTGCGCGGATGGCCGTACTTCCGGGCCTCCTATGCGCCATACGTCCAGGAAAGTGATTCTCAGGATACCCTGTTGCAGTACCGGAACCGTACGGTGCTCTGGAGCGTGTCCGGAGGATATTCCTACCGTATCGGATCGTTGAGTGCGAACACGAACCTGACGTATTCTCAGCAGGACGCCGAGACAAAACAGAATCTGTACGACTACAGTGTGTCGTCGATCTCCGCCATGCAGTCGCTCACCTTCACCTTCCCACTCACCGTGGGCGTTGGTCTGGGCTACATCATTCAGAATTCGGCTCAGCCCCCTTCCACTAGCATCGTGACCGTGGATGGCAACGCCAACTATGCGGTGAGTACCTGGTTCAGCACCCAGGCCGGGCTGACGCTGGCTTTCGACGACACCTTTGGCACACGCACCGGTTACTATCTGGGTGTGCTTGCCCAGCTTGGCGACGTGGCGGATATCGATATCCGCGCCGAGCGCAACCTCTTTACGGCTACCAGCGCCGTGCAGCCCCCGCCTCTAGGGCAAGGCTATTCCGAGAACCTGTTCCGGGTGACCGTGTCGAAAGTCTGGTAGTTACCGCTTTTCCCAGTACATCTTCCCGCGTAGCTCGGATACCCAACTCTGCTCCAGCCGCTGTTTTTTGAGGCCGGTGGCCATGCGCTCGAGCGACTTGTAGTCGTCCTCCAGATTGGGCTTGTGCGCGGGAATGGTCCGTTTGCGATAGATGATGTGGTACCCCGGCTTGGTAGGATCGGCGGCATAGGGAAGGGGCTCGGAGATGAGGCCGTCCTTCAGCGAATCGAGTTGCTCGCGCATCGATGCCGGCAGGTCTTTCATGGCGATCTCGCCCATAGCGCCACCAAACCCTTTGGTCTCCTTCTCGTCCGAGTACTGTTTGGCGAGCTCCTGAAAGTCTTCACCGGCCAGGACGCGGTCCCGGAGTTCGATCAGCTGCTTCCGCGCGGTCTCGCGATCGGCGTCGGACTCGCCCACCTTGATCAGGATGTGGCGGCAGTTGATGGACGTTGCGGTCTTGTCGATCAGCTGGATCACGTGCCAACCGAAGGGCGATTCCACCGGCTGCGAGATCTCGCCGGGTTGTAGTGCGAATGCCGCTGTCTCGAACGCCGGCACGAACTTGCCCTTCTCCACAAAGCCCAGATCACCGCCGGCAGCGGCCGAACCAGGGTCGCCGGAATACCGGCGAGCAAAGTCTCCGAACGAGCCCCCTGCCACGATCGAATCGCGAATGCGGGCCGCCAGCAGTTTGGCGTCGTTGCTACGGTCGGCCGACGGCTTCACGTAGTTCACGATGTGATACAGATCCAGCCGTTCCGGCGTAGGCGGCAGCGAGTCCTGATACTCGGCAAAGAACTCTTCCACGTCGCGTCGCGTGGCCTTCACATCGCCGAACTGTTTCTGCCGCATCTTCTCCACGAGCAGCTGCTTGCGGATCTCGTCGCGAAACTCGCGGCGGATCCGAGCCATGGACATTCCATACAGGTCTTCGAGGCGCTTCTCCGATCCGAATTGCTGAGCCAGCATCTGGATCTGCATTTCCATGCGCTGCGTCACTTCCTCGTCGGTGACCTCGATCAGCGTGTCTTCCTGAGCGGCGGCCATGATCAGTCGCTCGTTGATCAGCTGATCCAGCACAGCGGTCCGCAGAGCATCGTCGCTCACGCCGGAGGCAGGGTTGCGTTGCTTGAGCATCGCTACCTGGCCCTCCACGTCACTCTGCAGGATGATCTCTTTGCCAACCACCGCCACAATGCGCTCCATCGCATCGCCGGTCTGGGCGATGGTCAGGGGGCTGGCCAGCACGGTGAGCAGGCTGGCGAGGATGATGACGCGGATCCTCATTGCTTTGACCGTTGCGCCGGGCCTTTACCCCAGATCGCATTCACATTCTTCATATCGATCACAACCGGATGGCGCTTGCGGACCTCGTCCAGCCAGGCATGTGTGAGCCGTTGCTGCAGGGCATCCTGATAGGCCGTTGCCAGCGAAGGAAGGGCTTCGTCGAAGGACTGCTGACGCGGTGGCAGATTCTCGTCCACCCGGATGAACAGCACGCCACGACCGTCCTTGATCGGTCCGAGCACTTGGCCGGCCTTGGTGCCGGCTTCGACCACTTTGCGGGCCTGCATGCTGTTCTTTTCGGTCACCACGCCAAGGGATCCGCGCTTTTCACGTCCGCCCTCACGCTGCGTGCGAGCGGCGGCCAACTCGGCGAATTCCGCACCGGCCTTCAACGCAGCGCTGACCGTAGCGGCGGCCGTGTCGCTGAGCACGTAGATCTCGCTCAGGCGATAGCGTTGCTCGGTCATCCACCGCGCCTTCGTGGTGTCGTAGAACACCCGGGCATCGGCCGTGTCGAACTTGAGCTTGCTCCACACTTCCTGCTCTTCGACTTTGAACAACAGGATACCGTCGTTGAATTCCTGTAGCAGGGCAGCGAACTCTGCGTCGCGTTTATCCAGGTCCGTTGTAGCCTGGTCCAGCACCTGCGGATCCACCATCTTGTTCAGGGCGCGGTCAAAGCCGGCCGTGTTCAAGGTATAACCACGCATGTCCATCCGCTGGCGCAACGAGTCGATCACGTCCTTCACGGTATATCCGCCGTTGGGCATCTGGTAAAGGGTCTGGCGTTGGAGCGCTTCCGAGACGGGTTTCCACCAGGACGTGTCGGACGTGTTCTTCGTGGTGTCGATGGTCTGCAGCAGTTTCTGCTTGACCTCGTCGATCCAGGCATACCCGAAGGCCGTCTTGAGCGAATCGTAGTGAGCACGCTTGTCGTCTTCGAAATACAGACGGCGATACGTGCGCTTGGCGGCGTCGCGCTCCATCTGCTCGTCCGGCATCTTGGTGGAGTCGCGAATGATGATGTGCACGCCGAAGATGGTGTGGACCTTGCCGGAGATCTGGCCGTCTTTTAAAGCGAAGACCGCGTCTTCAAAGCCCCCTACGAGTCGTTGGCCATTGGCTTCCATGCCGCCGGAGCGGGAGTACGCCGAGCCCAGGTATCCGCCCTTCTGGGCAGACACTTCGTCGTCCGAGTAGGCCTTGGCCAGGTCGGAGAACACATCGCCCGATGGCTCGATCCCGCGTTCACGAAGGGCACGCTCCTGTTGGGTTGGCTTGGCGTTCAGAATGGTCAGAAGCGAGTCGGCAAAGCGATCAACGCCAACGCTGTCGCGGTTCTCTTTCTTCTGCAGAAGGATGTGGCGGAATTTGACCACGGCGCGTGGCTGAGCGTCGTACACCTTTACGATAAAGTAGCCGAAGCGGGAGATCACCGGAGTGGTGCTGTGCTTGCCAACCGGGAGGGCGTAAGCCTCGTCTTCGACCACTTTGATGATGCTGCCGCCAGAGATCCAGGGCAGGGTGCCGCCGGTCTCGGCCGTCTCCTTGTCGTCCGACGAATCACGAGCAAGTTGGTCGAAGGGCGCTCCGGCGTTGAGTCGGGCGATGACGGCCTTGGCTTTTGCCAACGATGCCGTGGTGTCCCACTTCTTGGTCACCGGGTCGGTTACAGCACACAGGATGATGCCGGTCTTGACCTCGCGTGTACGGCGACCGGCGAGCACCTCGATGCGAGCATTGGCGAAGGCATGGTCGAAGTACCAGGTCTCGCTCAGCAGTTTGCGGTTGTTGGCGATATCGGCTTGCACGGCCTCGTCCTGATCCATGCTGCGGTCGCGCGCGCTGGCCACTTTCAGGCGGTAGTTGGTATACAGGCGGATGAAGTCCAGAGCCGTGTCTCGGGGCACTGAACGGAACGGTGTTTCGCGACGCGTGAGGTTTTTCTGGAAGGCGCGCTCTACGTCGCGGTACAGCACCTGTTCGGTACCCACCGTTGCCAGGACGGTCGGTCCAAGGTCCTTGGGCCGCTTTTGGGCGGGAAGAGAGGTCGTGGTCAGAAGCGTGAGGAGCGTCCACGTCAGCAGCCGACGTGGGATCATCATGGCGGGATTCGTCATGAAGTCTGGGTTCCGAGTGTGAGTGAAACGACGCGTTCTACACGAACGAACCACAAAAATAGTCAGCCGAGCAGCTCCAACCCTACCTTCCAGATATCTCCGGCGCCGAGAGTGAGCACCATATCGCCAGGCTGTACCAGGGTGCGAAGGGTTGCGGCCAGGTCGGCCTTATGGGCTACGTAGTGCACGTCGCGGTGCCCTGCAGCCCTTGCTGCCGTGGCGATCAGCTCTCCGGAGATGCCCTCGATCGGGGCTTCCCGGGCAGGGTAGACGTCGGTCAGCAGCAGCACATCGGCGTCGTCGAACGAGGTGGCGAATTCCTCGTAGAAATCTCTGGTTCGGCTGTAGGTATGGGGCTGAAACACGGCAATGATCCGGCGTTTCCAGCCTCTGCGCGCCGCAGACAAGGTGCTGCGGATCTCGGTGGGGTGGTGGGCATAATCGTCTACCACCAGCACATCGTTCACCTCGCCTTTGAATTCGAAGCGGCGGTACACACCGGTAAAATTGCCAAGTGCGGTGGCCAGGTGTTCGAAGGACACGCCGCAGACCAGGCCAACGGCACACGCTGCAAGCGTATTTCGGACATTGTGTTCTCCGGGAACACCGATCGTGATGCGGCCAAGCTCGGCGCCATGATGGGTAAGGGTGAACGACGACGACCGCTCGTGATATTCGCAGTCCACCGCGCGCACATCGCACTGCGGCGACAGGCCGAAGGTAACCACCACTTTCTTGATCGAGGGCAGGATACTGCGCACGCCGGGGTCGTCCAGACACACGCATGTGGTACCATAGAACGGCACCTTGTTGGCGAACTCGACGAACGCCCCCTTGATGTCGTCCAGGTCGCTATAGATATCCAGGTGATCGGCTTCGACGTTCGTGATCACCGCGACGGTTGGCAACAACTGGAGGAAACTGCGGTCGTATTCATCGGCCTCAAGAGCGATCCAGTCTCCCTGACCCAACCGCGCATTGGAGCCACCGAGCCCCTTCAGGCGTCCACCCACGATCACGGTTGGGTCAAGCCCCGCCTGCATCATCACCAGTCCGCACATGGACGTGGTGGTGGTCTTGCCGTGGGTTCCGGCGATCGCCAGGGTATACTTTAGCCGGCTGACCTCGCTCAGCATCTCGGCTCGGCGGATGATCGGGATCTTCAGGCGCTCGGCCTCGAGCGTTTCCGGATTCGTGCGTGGGTCCACAGCACTGGAGTACACCACCACTTCAGCATCCTGAACGTTCTCCGAGGCATGGCCCAGGATGATGCGGGCGCCAAGCGCTTCCAGATGGTCCGTGTTCTCGGACCGATGCAGGTCCGAGCCACTCACCTGAAATCCCTGCGAAATGAGGATCTCGGCAATACCGGACATGCCGATCCCGCCGATCCCCACAAAGTGGACGTGTTTGATGCTGGAGAAATTCAATCTGCTAATCTGCTAATCCGTTAAAATGCCCCTCGCCCCTCGCCCCTCGCCCTTCGCCCCTCGCCCCTCGCCCCTATCGATAAAGTTCCGGTCTGCGATCTGCGAAGATATCGTTCACGTCGTTGAAGCGCTTGTTTCGCGTGAGTGACGGGTCGATCTCGGCAATGAGCACCGCATCGGCATCGGCCTCTGCATTGGCAAGGGGCTTGCCGTTGTATCCATAGATGGCGCTGCAGCCATTGAACTGCAGGGTCTCGTTGGCATTGGTCTCCGAACCGGTGCGGTTGGCCACGGCCAGGTAGACCTTGTTCTCGATGGCACGTGTGGGCATCACGGTGCGCCAGATCTCGGTGACCAGGTTGCTGGGGCAGGCGATCAGGTCAGCCCCCTTCAAGGCGAGAGAGCGAGAGGACTCGGGGAAGCGCCAATCATAGCAGATCATCGTTCCCAAGCGGCAATCCAGGTGGGGGAGATCCACGACGAAAAAACCGGAGTCGCCTGGCGTAAAGACGTCCACTTCGCGATAGAAGAGGTGACTCTTCCGATACACGGTCGTGGCCAGCCCCTTACCGCCGATCACGGCGGAATTGTAGAGTCGATCACCATCGCGCTCGGCGAATCCGCATACGATCACACGTCCGGCTGCGGCGGCTGCGTCCACCAGTCCGGCGATCTCCGGAGCTGTGCGCTCGAAGGCATACGGCAGGGCTTCGGCAGGAGAACGAAAGAAGTACCCGCAGGTGGCCAGCTCCGGAAACACGATCACATCGGCGTCCACCGAAGAGATCCAGTGGTGCAGTCGGTTCAGGTTGGCGGCGGTATCGCCCCGTGCCGGACAGAACTGGATGGTGGCAAGGCGCATCAGAACGACCAGGAGAAGGACACGATGGGCGAGTGGCTGGGCGCCATGGGCATACTGGCCGACGTGGTCAGGCCGGGCAGTAGCGGGTCGGCCAGGTCGAAGATCTCCTCGCTCAGCGCATGGATGCCCAGGGCAACACCGGTGCCAATGGCGTATCCGACCAGCACGTCGCTCAAGTAGTGCATACCAAGGTTCAGTCGGGCAAAGCCGGTGTAGAGGGCGTAGAGGACGGTGGGAGCGATCACATACCACTCGGGATACCGCAGGCTTAGGGTGGTAGCCAGTGCCGCAGCGCCCGTGGCGTGACCCGAGGGCATGGACGGCTCGGAGTAGGAATCACCAGCGTCGATACAGTCGGGATAGGCCTGGTAGGGCCGTTCGCGGTCGATCACATACTTCAAGGCCGCCGTCACTCCATAGGCGAGGCCCACACTAAGGCCCAGTTGGAGTCCACTCTCGGCCGTATACCGATCCGATGTCTCCGTACCGGTCATACCGAGCATGCCCACACCATACAGCACGATCGGCGTACCAAGGGTCACCGGCAGCAAGGCGTCGCTGACCACCAGACTGGCATCGCGGACCCCCTGGCTGGTCTGGGTGTTCAGACGGTAGGTCAGGTCGGCCTCCCAGGGCAGGTTGTTGCAGTCCTGCGCCGAAGCGGCAACCGAACCAAGCAGGAAGAGGGAGAGGAGGAGGGCACGCATCCCGCAAAACTCACAAACAATCCGGGATTACTCATCCGGGAGTCTATCCGGGATTACTCATCCCGGATAGTATCCGGGAATGATCCGGGATCGTTGTTTGTCGGGCACCCAGCGTGTTGTAGCGCGTTGATCCGGGAGTACTCATCCGGGAGAGTATCCCGGATGAGTAATCCCGGATCGTTCGGGGATCGTTCGGTGGCTGCTCGTACCTTTGTGCATGCGTCTTGCCATTGTTGGTGCCACCGGCCTTGTGGGCCGCACCATGCTGCGCGTTCTGGACGAACGCCAGGTCCCGATCGATGAACTCCTGTTGCTGGCCTCGCCGCGGTCGGCGGGGACGACCGTGACGTTTCGCGGCGTCGACCACGTCGTGCATCCGCTCACCGCTCAGTCGTTCGACGGCGTGAACGTGGCCCTCTTCAGCGCCGGCGGCAAGGTGAGCCGCGAGTACGCCCCCATCGCCTCAGCGGCAGGATGTACGGTGATCGACAACTCGTCGGCCTGGCGGATGGATCCGGATGTGCCGCTGGTCGTCCCGGAGGTCAACCCCGATGATGTTGCCACACATCGCGGCATCATCGCCAACCCTAATTGCTCCACCATTCAGATGGTGGTGGCGCTCAAGCCCCTTGCCGATCGCTTTGGACTCCACCGCGTGGTGGTGAGTACCTATCAAAGCGTTTCGGGGGCGGGTCAGTCCGGTGTGGATCAGCTGATGGACGAACTCGCCGGACGCGAACCATCGTCGCGTATCTCGGTACACCCACTGGCGTTCAATACCGTGTTCCATGGCTTTGGATCTACCGCTCCCGACACTGAAGAAGAGGCCAAGATGATGCGCGAAACCCGACGCATCATGCACCTGCCGGATCTTCCTATGGCCGTCACCTGCGTGCGCGTGCCGGTGATCGGCGGACATGGCGAAGCGATTGCCGTGGAGCTCGAGTCTCCGGCCGACCCCGATACGGTCCGCGAACTACTCGGCCAACAGCCGGGGATCGTGATCCTCGATGATCCTGACAATGACCAGTATCCTACCTCACAGATCGTAAAGGACACCGATCCGGTGTACGTTGGCCGCATACGGCGCGACACTAGTGTTCCTAATGGCGTCCTGATGTGGGTGTCTGCCGACAATCTGCGGAAGGGGGCTGCCACCAATGCTGTACAGATCCTGGAGTTGCTCGCCCGATGAACTACGTTGTGATCATGGCCGGGGGCTCTGGTGAGCGATTCTGGCCGCTGTCCCGCCGCCGCACTCCCAAGCAGCTGCTTCCGCTCCTGCAACCCGATCGGACGATGCTCCAGGAAGCGATCGACCGGATCGCACCGTTGGTGCCGATCGAACGGATCCTGGTGATCACCAGCGACGTGCTGCGTCAGCCGATCCTGGAGGCCATCCCCACACTCCCCGCCGAGAACGTGATCGCCGAGCCGGCCAAGCGCAACACCGCACCCTGCCTTGCCCTGGCCGCCAGTGTGATCCGCGAGCGCTCGGGGGCCGACGCCGTGATGGCCGTGCTAACGGCCGACCATTTCATTGGTGATGAAGATCGCTTCCGGCAGAACGTGCAGACGGCCCTGACGTATGCTGCCGATCACGATGCCCTGGTCACACTCGGCATCACGCCAACGCGTCCCGAAACAGGATACGGCTACATCGAGGTGGCCGAGCGCAGCTCGGATGCCGTCCTGAAGGTGCAGTCCTTCCGCGAGAAGCCGGATGCCGCCACCGCCGAGGAATATGTGTCCAGTGGACGCTACTACTGGAACGCCGGTATGTTTTTCTGGTCGGTCAAGAGTCTGCAAAGCGCTATGAACCTCTGCCTGCCGGATGTGGGCGCATGGCTTGGAGCACCCGGCAATGTAGTTGAGACATTTCCTCAACTCCCCGATATCTCCATCGACTACGGCGTGATGGAACGCGCAGCGAATGTTTTCGTGGTTCCCGCAACGTTCGCGTGGGACGACGTGGGTTCGTGGGATGCCCTGCTTCGGATGCGCTCCACCGATACACACGGCAACGTGATGCAGGGGGCTGTGGTAGCCGTCAACACTCACGATTGCGTGCTGATCAACGCCCGCACGGATGGGCATGTGCTCACAGCCACCGGTCTGCGAGATCATGTACTAGTGGCTACCAACGATGCCACCATGGCTTGTCCGATCGATGACGTGCAAAGCGTGAAGAAGATCGTTCAAGGGCTGCGCGAGCAGGGACGCGATGATGTCCTCTGACCTCGTTCATAGCGCTGCCGAACGGATCGCTGTGGCCTTCGACCTGGGCGACGTGGATGGCCTGCCAGCGACGATCACGATGGATGATGTAAAGCGCATGCTGATCGAGCGCATCATCCATCTCCTTCAACGCAATCCCGAACGTTTGATGGCCATCCTGTATCGCATCGATGTGAGTGAAGCGGCTGTGAACGACATCTTCTCCAACGCCATGCCACTCGACGTGCCGGATCGCCTTGCCGATCTGATCATCGAACGACAACTCCTCAAAGCTGAAAGTCGTGCGAGGTATCGCTCATGACACTGCTAACGAACATCGCTTCGCTGGTAACGGTGAATGCCAACGGAGCCCCTTTCAAGACCGGAGCCCAGCTCCGCGACATCGGCGAGATCCGCGATGGTGCTGTGTTGTTCGACGACGTGATCCGCTGGGTGGGGCCGGCATCAGAGCTTCCGGCCGAGTTGATCACCGAAGACACGGAGGTGATCGACTGCTCCGGTCA
>JANJTN010000066.1 GCA_024711065.1 bacterium | reverse complement strand
GCAGCATTCCCTTTTCCGGAAAGCCGTTCTGGATGCTGGCAACGATCTCCTCGAGCGAACAGCCGTGGATCCAGTATTCGTCCGTGAGGTTCGGGCCTACCTGTCCACCAAGGTCATCACGGTGACACGTGAAACAGATGTTCTCCGTGAAGATCGCCTTGCCGGCTTCGAGGTCCTTGGCATCAGTCATCACCACCATTTCCACGGCAGGACCCTTCGGAGCCGAGGCCTTCATGGCTTCCAGCTCGGCCATTTCGGCGGCATACTCGGCCTCCTGGCTCTTGGGACCATACCATAGCACGTTCCAGTCCGGACCGCTGTATACGTGGTAGTAGAACACATAGATCACGCTCATCACGATGGTGAAGTAGAAGCCATACAGCCACCATCGCGGCAGATTGTTGTCGTACTCCTGGATGCCGTCGGCATCATGTTCCAGGAGTCGGTCCTTGTCTTGTTCAGCCATACATCAGCTCCGTGCGGTTTGTTGCGATGGGGTGGGGTCAGCCGGCACCGGCTCGCCGTCTTCGAACGGCATCCGCGCCGCAACGTCCAGGGCGCGTCGGTCCACGCGCACATACCAGACGATCAATCCAATGAAGAACGCGAAGAAGATCACCAGGGCAACGATCGGGTAGTACTCGATGCCGGGGATGGAGGAAAGCACGTTTTTGTACATGATCACTCGCCCCCTTCCACATCATCGAGTTCATCGCCCCATTCATCCGACTCGTCATCGGCGGTGGGTGCTTCCATGTCGGCCGGCGTCTTTTTGATGTCCGTTCCCAGACGCTGCAGATAGGCGATCACGGCGATGATCTCCTTGTTGGGATCAACGTCCTTGATGCCACCGGCCGTGAGTGCGTCGGCGATGCCCTGAGCCTGCGACTTCAGGTCGGCAACGGCTTGGGTTGCATATCCATCCGGATACGGCACACCGAGCTTCTGCATGGTCAGGATCTTGCCTTCGGTATGCGAGATGTCCAGATCCGTGTCGTACATCCACGGATACGACGGCATGATGGAATTCGGCGAAGTAGAGCGAGGCTCCCACATGTGTTTCCAGTGCCAGGCATCCGGATACTTGCCGCCCACTCGATGCAGGTCGGGTCCGGTACGCTTGGATCCCCACTGGAACGGGTGATCGTAGACGAACTCCCCTGCCTGCGAATACTCACCATACCGCTCGGTCTCGCTGCGGAACGGACGGATCATCTGGGAGTGACACGTATAGCAGCCCTCGCGGATGTAAATGTCGCGTCCTTCCAGTTCCAATGGCGTGTACGGAGTAACCGTGGCGATCGTCGGCACATTGCTCTTGATCACTGCCGTCGGCACGAACTCGACAACACCACCGATCAACACGGCCAACAGTGTCAGGACCGTGAATCTGAACGGGGCTCCCTCGAGCATGCGGTGGAAGCCTTCCTTCTGCGGTTTGGCTGCCTTCTCTGCCGCACGCCTGTCCACGACCTGCACGTCTTCATTCGCCAGCAGGCTGCCGCTCTTGGCGGTCTTGTACAGGTTCCAGGCACCGACACAGGCGCCAACCAGATAGAGCGTACCGCCGATCGAGCGCAGAACGTACATGGGGATGATCTGCGTGACGGTCTCGAGGAAGTTCTGGTAAACGAGCGTACCATCAGGATTGAACTGCTTCCACATGAGCGCCTGTGTGATACCGCCCCAGTACAGGGGGATCACGTAGATCAGCACACCAAGGGTCATCAGCCAGAAGTGCCAGTTGGCCATCGAAAGACTATGCAACTTGGTGCGGTAAATGCGCGGGAAGATGTAGTACAGCATGGCGAAGGCCAGGCCGCCGTTCCAGAGCAGCGCGCCAAGGTGCACGTGGCCGATGATGTAGTCGGTATAGTGCGTGATGGCGTTGATGTTCTTGAGCGACATCATCGGACCTTCGAAGGTCGACATCCCATAGGCCGTGATACCCACCACCAGGAACTTGAGCACGGGATCCTGGCGCACTTTGTCCCAGGCGCCGCGTAGGGTCATCAGACCATTCACCATGCCGCCCCAGCTGGGGGCGATGAGCATGAAGGAGAAGACCACGCCGAGCGACTGTGCCCAGTTCGGCAGTGCCGTATACAGCAGGTGGTGCGGTCCGGCCCAGATGTACAAGAAGATCAGCGCCCAGAAGTGGACGATGGACAGCCGATAGCTGAACACCGGCCGACCCGAGGCCTTGGGGATGAAGTAATACATGATCCCCAGGAACGGCGTGGTCAGGAAGAACGCCACAGCGTTATGTCCGTACCACCACTGCACCAGCGCGTCCTGCACGCCGGCGAACATCGAGTAACTCTTCAGGAACGACACTGGAAGAGCCAGGGAGTTGACCACGTGTAGCAGGGCCACCGTGATGAACGTGGCGATGTAGAACCAGATGGCCACGTACATGTGTCGATCCTTACGTCGAGCGATCGTACCCAGCATGTTCCATCCGAAGATGATCCAGACCACGGCAATGGCAAGGTCGATCGGCCACTCCAGCTCGGCATACTCCTTGGAGGTGGTGATGCCCAACGGCAGCGTGAGTGCAGCACTCACGATGATCGTCTGCCATCCCCAGAAATGCAGCTTGCTCATCAGATCGCTGTACATCCGCGTCTTGCACAGACGCTGCAGCGAGTAATACACACCAACGAAGATGGCATTGCCCGCAAAGGCAAAGATCACCGCATTGGTATGCAGGGGGCGAAGTCGGCCGTAACTCAGGAAGTCGAATCCTCCCAAGAACTCCGGCCAATACAGCTTGATCGCTACCAGGATGCCCACGAGGAATCCGACGATCCCCCACACGAGCGTCGCCATGGCGAATAGCCGTACGATGTTGTTGTCATAGGAGACCGTTTCGACCTTGCCGCCGGAATGTCCCCCACCGTGTACAGCAGTATCCATTACTCCCACCTACTGTTGTTAATGTGCTAATCTGTTAATCTGCTAATGTGCTAATGTGCTAATCCTGGAATGTCTCGCTGCTCGCAGGCCGCTGCTCATCAAAGAGCATCTTGATACTTGGCGTCGCCATGTCGTCGTATTGTCCGTTCCTGGTAGCCCAGAGGAATGCCACCAGAAAGCCCCCTGCCACCAGAATGCTGCAGATGATCAACAAGGGCATTATTCCCATGCGCTCCTCCGTGCGTAGAACCGTGCTCCGAAAACACTGATCCCAATAACGATCAGCGAACTGACCGGCATCAGGATCGCGGTGATCAGGGGCGACAGCAGACCGGCCAGCGCCAGACCTAATCCCACAGCGTTGTAAAACACGGTAAAAATGAAGCTCGCTTTTATGACAGAAGTCATGATACCGGCATAGTCCAGCAGCCGAGGAAGGTGTTGGAGCTCGACGGCCGGCATCACCACGTCGCAGGCCGGCACCAGCGTGCTGGTGCCGTCGGTCACGGCCACCGACGCATCGGCAGCGGCCATGGCGGCCGCGTCGTTCAGTCCATCGCCCACCATCAGCACGCGGCCGTTTGTACCCTTTGCGGATGTGATGGTTGCCACTTTTTCATGCGGTCGCTGCTCAAAGTGCATCTGGCC
Organism: bacterium; assembly: GCA_024711065.1. Classification (GTDB taxonomy): domain Bacteria; phylum Bacteroidota; class Ignavibacteria; order Kapaibacteriales; family Kapaibacteriaceae; genus OLB6. Next base: position 2,851 of record JANJTN010000066.1, on the reverse strand, counting down.
GGGACCGAATGCGTCAACGAACACGTCGCGATCGCGATCGGAATCGCCGGTAGACAGCACCACGGCAAGGCGCTTCCGCAGCGTTGCGATCATCGCCCGAACGCCGCTGCGCAGCGTCGGCGTGATGCGCACGGCTCCGGCTAGCTGGCCATTCACTGCCAGCCATGCGGCAACGGTGGTGTCGGACTCTTGGTTGTCTCCCGGAGCAACGAATTCGCGCCGCCCGATCGCCACCTGATAGCCATGGGATGTGCCACGGATCCCCTGCCCCACCACTTCTTCGACATCACTGACGTTGGATGACACACTGCTGCCGGCAATGGAGCGGCTAATGGGATGGGTGCTATGGGCGGCAACGGCCTGCACGGCCTGCCATGCTTCATCGGAGAGGTCGCGGTGATCAACCTGTACACGATGAACAGCTTCTGTGAGCGTTCCGGTCTTGTCGAACACCACGGCCGTGATGCGTGTGAGATCCATCAGGGTGACGGCATTGCGGACATAGATGCCGCGTAGACTCAGTCGGCCGATCGCCGTGCCGAGCGTTACGGGTGCGGCGATCGTGAGCGCGCACGGACAGGCGATGATCAGCACGGCTGTGAACACGGTCAGCGCCATCTGCCAATCCGGAAGCCAGGCGATCAGGCCCAACACGGCCACGGCGATCGCGAAGGCTGTGAACCACTTGCCAAAGCGGTCCGAGATATCCATGTAGGAACGACGATCGGTCTTGGTGCCGTTGCGTTCCCAGAGCGACGCCAGGTAACTCTGTGAGACGTTCTTCACGGCGGTGAGACGGGCGCCACGCCCTACCACTCTTCCTCCGGCGTGGACCAGCGCACCATCGGAGCACTCTACCGGAACGGACTCGCCGGTCACGAATGCGTAGTCCACAAACGCGGCGGCACTGGTCAGCACGGCATCACACGGGATCACTTCGCCGTTACGCACGTGCAGCACGTCGCCGGGAGACACCTGATCGATCGGGACCACGTGTTCAGCCCCTTGCCGTTCGACGCGGACCGAAAGTGGAAAGAACGAGCGATAGGTACGGTCGAACGACACGGCATCGAACGCTTTCTGCTGGAACAGCCGGCCCACCAACAGGAACAGCACCAGGCCGGCGAACGAGTCGAGATATCCTTCTCCGGATCCCATGGCGATATCGATCACACTACGCACGAACAACGTGCTGATGCCAAGGGCCACCGGCACATCCAGGTTCACGGTGCGATGGCGCAACGCACCCCATGCTGATCGATACCAGGGTGCGGCAGAGTACAGCAGCACGGGCACGGCCAGCGCGATGGACAGCAGGTCGAACACCCGCTTCAAGGTCGGGTCGATCGTCTCCCCCACGGCCAGGTACTGTGCTGCAGCGATCATCATCAGATTGCCCGCAGCGAATGCCGCGATACCGATGCGGATGTACATCGTTCGCAGGCGCAGGCGTCGCTCATGATCGGTTGCCGCCTCGGTGCCTTCGCCGTGCAGCAGTGGCTCGTAGCCTAGTTGCGAGAGCAGCATGGCGACGTTGGACGCTGCTGTCCGCCGTGTGTCGATCACCACGCGCACGGTCTTGCGCATGAAGTCGACCTCGGAGCTCTGTACGCCTTCGTCGAATCGGTCGAGTCGGTCCAGCAGCCACACGCAGCTGGCGCAGTGCATGGAGGGGATCTCGAAGCGAAGATGGATCGTGGTGTCGCGTTGAAACTCCACAAAGCGGTGCATCACCGAAGGGTCATCCAGCACCGCGTAGGCATCAGCCCCATACCGCGGCGTTCGTTGCGAGATGCCCGCCTTGGGGTCGATGCCATAGTAGTCGCACATATCGTGCGACTGCAGGATCTGATAGACGGAGCTACAGCCCGTGCAACAGAACGAGCGTTCGTCGACCACGATGGCACCGTCGGCGCACGGGTCTCCGCAGTGCGCACACACCACCGATCCGGTGACGGTGTCGACCTGTTTCATCCCACCAGGCTTGTTGGTTCGGCGAATGCCCGCAGTCCGGCCACACTCAGGCGAACATTCAGGTCGTTCGCCTTGTCGGCCAACTGCTCCAGCGTCACCTTCCGCGCGATCTCGGTGAACTGCTGCCGCACCGCGACCCAATGTTCGTGGGCCGGACACGGTTCGGCATGTCCGCAGCCCGGAAGCCCCAGCATGCATTCGGTGAACACGTCCGTGCCATCGATCGCCGAGATCAACTCATACAGACTGATCTGGGAGGGGGCTTTGGCCAGCGCCACTCCCCCCTTGGGTCCCCGATACGAGATCAACAGTCCCGCCTGCGTGAACTGCTGCAGCACCTTCGTGAGAAAGTGGAACGAGATGTTCAGCTGTTCCGCGATCCGGTTGATCGGCACATAGCCTTCCTTGGCTTCCGCTGCCACGTGGATCGTTGCCTGGATCCCGTAGATACACGACTTGGACAAGATCATGCCAGCCCCTTTGAATGGTCGTCCCTACCAGTTATTCGGAGTCCGAAATCCGAATAGTTGGCAATATAGCCGTTCACTTGGTATTTCAGCAGCAGACTACCGAAATATTTTCCACAGGAACGGAGGCTGGGGAATCGGGAATGGGGAATCGGGAATGGGAAATAGAAGGCGTCGCTGACTTCCAGTATCTTACTCGCGTGAACCACAGTCCCCTAAGATCACTCCTGCCACTGGCTCTGCTTGTGTCGGTCCTGGCAACTCCTCCGGCCCTGGCTCAGGAATGGCCCCACGCCGTCCGGATCGAAGGTGCTCGGATGCATCGCCATCTGGTTACCCTGCCTGACGGCACCACGCTGGTGCCGTTGATGCGCCTGGTGCCGGCCGAGAAGGACACCTACTATTGGTAC
>JANJTN010000045.1 GCA_024711065.1 bacterium | reverse complement strand
GATCCGGAACACAAGGAACTCGCGGATCCTCTGAGAGCTGATGCGCACACCGGCCGCTTCACAGTCCGCCGTGATGGCATCCGTAGCCACGTCGGCATCCACGATCCGCACTACGATGTCGGCACCCGATAGTTCTGCGCGCTGGTAACGATCGATGGTGCCGTTGGCTTCGAACCGCACGGTCAGGGACGTTGTACCAGCCGTACAACGCACCGCCGTGATGGTCAGCGGCGCGGTCCACGCGGGAGCTACAGCAACCAGGAGGGCGAATAGCCAGCACCAGCGCTCAGCCAAACCAGCCTCGGCGCTTGGCATGGAACAGCATCAGAAGGCTGATCGTGGCGATCACCGAGATCACGGCTGGATAGCCCCATGCCCATCCAAGTTCGGGCATATGGTGGAAGTTCATCCCGTACCAGCTGGTCACAAAGGTGATCGGCAGGAACACCGTGCTGATCACCGTGAGCACACGCATCACCTGGTTCAGCCGGTTGGACGTCATCGAGAAGTACAGGTCCATCAATCCGTCCACCATCACGCGCAACAGGTCCAGCTGATCGGCCGCCCGCACGTGGTGGTCTACCACATCCCGGTAATACACGGCCTCGTCCTTGTCTACAAAGTCGGACTCCCCCGTGGAGAGCTTCACGCAGATCTCCTGCTGGTAGATCACGGCGCGGCGCAGAAGGAAGACGTAGCGGCGGTGCATCATCAGAGACGACACCAATTGATGGTCGTCCGTGCGCAGGATCACTTCTTCGATCTCCTCCAACCGGTCCTCCACCAGGTGGGCGATGCGAAGGGCATCGTTCACCGTGGCATCGATCAGCTGGGCTACGGCAAAGTCCGGTCCTCGCAGCGCGAACTTGGGAGTGGCGGTCAGCATCCGCTGGATGGACTCCACTACGCCAACATCGTCCCACCGATGCGTGATCACTACGCGATGGTTCATGAAGATGTTCAGCTGCGCACCGGTGATCCGCGTCAGGTAGGTCGTTAGCACCTCGTTGTGCTTGCGCTCCGGGATCACCGCTGCACGGACGATCAGGAACAGGTGCGTGTCGAACTCTTCCACCTTGGGGAAGTGCTGCATGCCTTTGCGAAAACTCGACCGCGAACGATGGGCATCGGAGAGTTCCAGATCGCTGATCGGGAACCACTCTTTAAGCACCTGATGCTCTTCTTCGTGTGTTGGCTGGAACAGGTCCACCCAGATCATCTCGTCCGTCGGGATCTGATCGGGTGGCATAGCCAGGAGCTCCTCCAGGGAGAGAAGCTCGGTTTCGCCGTTCCGGAATCGGAGGATCGTGACCATCGTGCCCAAAGTTACTTCTTGTGGACTCTATCTTTGCGCCCTGTATGCCAACACGACGCACGCCGCGGGAAGACCGCGTAGTAGAGATCGACGTCGAGTCGATCGGATTTGAAGGTGTCTCCGTAGGACGTCTCGACGGGATCGTTCACTTTGTGAAGGGGGCTCTCCCGGGAGAACGGGTCCGTGCGCGCGTGCTGCGCAGCAAGAAGAATCTGGTGGAGGCTGAGGCCATCGAGATCCTGACAACGGCCCCGACGCGGGTGAGCCCGCCGTGTCCGCACTTTGGTGCCTGCGGCGGCTGCAAGTGGCAGCATCTGGCCTACGACGAGCAGATCCGCTGGAAGCGGCAGCACGTGGTGGATGCCTTTGAACGCTTGGCCAAGGTGCCGGTCGGTTCGGTAGCGCCCACCATGGCAGCGCCGAACCCATACGGTTATCGCAACAAGATGGAGTTCTCGTTCGGAGCGTCTCGGTGGCTCACGAACGAGGAGATCGCCTCGGGTGCGTCGTTCGATATTGGCTTCGCCCTGGGTCTGCACGTGCCTGGACGGTTCGACAAGGTGCGCCACCTCGATCACTGCTTCCTCCAGGCCGATGTGCCCAATGCGTTACTGTCGGCCGTGCACGGTTTGCGAGAACGCCTTCCGGTGTCGGCGCACCACCAGCGATCGCACGAGGGCTTTCTGCGTCACCTGCTGATCCGATCCAGCGTGACCACGGGAGCGGTGATGGCGGCCTTGATCACCACGTCGCCCTCTACACCGGATGAAGAGCTGTTCGTGGAAGGATGGATGGCTTTGGCAAGCACCTTGCCCGCCGGCAGCACCATGCTCCACGCCGTGAACGATACGCGGTCACCCGTTGCAGTGGGCACCATCCGGCAGCAGACGGGGCCGGGCTATCTCACAGAGGTCTCGTTGGGCGTGGAGTATCGCATCTCGCCGTTCTCATTCTTTCAGACCAACACCGAACAGTTGCCGCACCTGGTAGGCAAGGCGCTGGACTACGCACGGATCGCTGCCACGGATACGGTGTGGGACCTCTACTGCGGTACGGGCACGCTGTCCTTGCCAGCCGCACGCGTGGCCGCTCGCGTGTTCGGTGCAGAGCTGGTGGAGAGCTCCATCAGCGATGCCCGCAGCAATGCCGAGCGCAACGGGATCACCAATGCGGACTTCCACGTGATCGACCTGCATACGCCGGCCGCGATCGAGTTGTTGAAAGGGGCTCCGGCACCCGATGTGATCATGATCGACCCGCCACGGGCCGGCATGCATCCAACGTTGGTCGAGCATGTGATCACCGTGGGGGCACCGCGCATCAGTTACGTGAGCTGCAATCCGGCAACGCTGGCGCGGGACTGCGCGCTCATGGCCGAACGGTACGAGGTCGAAGAGGTCACGCCCGTTGATATGTTCCCGCAGACGTATCACGTAGAAGCCGTTGCGCGACTGCGCCGCCGCGACTAGGGCAGGATCTGCAAGGGGCTGGTAACGATACCAGTGGCCGTAGACATGCGAACAAAGTAGGTGCCGGTCGCTGTCCACGGCAGATTGATGGTGCGCTCGTGTACACCAGCCGTCAAGCCCCCTTCATCGAACAGGATCCCCAGTGAACGTCCTTGCAGATCGAGCAGCTCCATGATCACCTGCGAGGTGTTCTGCAGCATGAAGCGCACGTCTACCGGACCCGGCTGCTGCACCTGGCCGCCCACGAACCCCAGAAAAGCATCGGAGATCGGTAGGGCAGAGTAGGGAACGGCGTCCAGGCCCATTTCGATGGCGGCGTTGCGCGCCGCTTGATTCATGCGTGTGCTGGCGGCAAGGTCCGTACCAAAGGCAATGGCAAAGGCGATCTGGCGGGTCTCACGGGGCTGCAGGTTGAACGGGCCACCGGCCAGCATCAGCGAGGCATCGGTGATGGTGGAGTTGCGGCGGGCAATGCCGCTGGACATCATGGCCCACTTCTCAATACGGTAGAAGCCGTCGTAGATCCCGAACGTACCTAAACCTCCGCCGTTGTCTACGGCATACACATTCACATTCATCGGGCTGAGCAAGCTGGTGGTGATCGTGGGTACGGTCACATCCCGCGCATTCTGGTGAATGAGCACGCCGTTGGTGTGATCCCAGGCAACGCCATCGTCTGCCCCAAAGGGACTCGCATCCCAATCAAAGAACATCCCGGCATGCACGCCACTGATCACGGTGTCGGCCGGGTTGGAGATGTCGAAGGTCACGATCACGGCCGAGCGCAGGGAGTCGGCCGTGGGTTGATAGACCGTCTGTCGGATCACCACACCAAGGCGCTCGGGATCGCGGGAATCGTCGAAGACGGACACGGCACGCAGGCCGTTGGGGACGCTGTCGGAACGGATCTCTACCACCTGACGAGGCCGGAAGGACAGATCCTTGTTGCGCGTATCAGCGCCTCGCGCACCGTTGGGCAGATAGGTGGGAGTGGTGCCGATCAGGAACGCCGATTCATACAACAGACTCTTCCCGCCGCGGTAGGTAAATCCGTCGCCCTGTTCATTGGCCGGATAGTCGTTGTAGCCGATGTTGCCCACGGAGTTCACACTCAGCGTCAGATCATTGTCGTTCAGCGTGCGGTAGCTCTGATTGATCACCGTGGTGATCAGGTTGCGGCCCACCACTGTGGTGCCGTCATAGATCGTTGCCATCAGTGCCAACTGTCCATTCAATGGTGCGTCCATCGGTAGCTGCACAATACAGGCGTTGCTTCCGGAAGCGGTCTGACCCGTTCCCATCGTCCCCAGGTCCGTGGCATCCACAAGCAAGGTGGCCTGAAAGGCCGACGGTGCCGGCGTAAGGATCACGCGTACGTTGGTCAGGGGGCTCAGGTGGTTCGTAACCTGGATCGAGATCTCGGCCGACTCTCCGGCCGTAAAGATGCCATCGCCGGAAGCGTCGGTGAAGAGGTATGATGTGACCTCGGCAAAGGTGTTCGCTGTACGACGAACGGCCGACAGGGCGTTGACGCGACCCGTGCCCATGCGTCCAACGAAGCTGGTGGTCAGAGCATCAATGTTATCCGTGTTGGCCTTCACGATCGCGGCCACCTGCGCCGGGGTCAGCTCGGGGTGATCCAGGCACACCATGGCGGCTACGGCTGCGGCAACAGGAGCGGCCATCGACGTGCCATCGTAGTAGTCGTAGGTGTTGTTGGTAACGGTCGACAGGATCGTTTCACCGGGTGCACTCACGTCCACCGAGGCATGAATGTTCGAGAAGAAGGCCCGTGTATCGTCGGCATCGGTTGCGGCAACGGAGAGAACCGGCGGATGGGCTGCAGGGTAGAAGGGCCGGTCTACGCCATCGTTACCGGCGGCGCCTACCACCAAGGCGCCCAGCGCTGTAGCCTCGTTGATCACATCCAGATCGGCAAACGAGGCCGAGGGACTGCCGAAGGAACAATTCACCACGCGGCAACCAATGGCTGCGCCGTACAGAATGCCATCAGCGGTGCGAAGCACCGAACGGGCATTCGGATCGTCAAGGCCCACCTTGATCGGCACCACCCGCACCTGTCGGGCCACGCCGGCTACACCAAGGTTGTTGTTGATCACGGCTGCCACGATACCGCCCACATGCGTCCCGTGTGGATGGCCTGGCAGCGGCATGTTGTCTTGACCGGTGTTGCTGGCGCCCACAAAGTCCCATCCGATCCAGTCGTCCACAAAGCCGTTGCCATCATCATCCACACCATTGCTACGCCGATCCAGCCCCTTGCCATCACGTCCGGTCTCTCCCGGATTGCGCCACACATTGGCATTCAGGTCGGCATGCGTGGTATCGATGCCGGTGTCCACAATGCCCACAAGCACCGGTGCGGCATTGGCCGGCAGTTCGTCCCAGGCATCCGGAGCCTTGATCAGATCCAGGTGGTATTGGCTGGAGGCCAGCGGATCGTTGGGCTGGCCAATGATCTGCTGATCGTAAAGTGGTTCGGCGTACACCACGTCCGGGTGGCTTGAGAGTTTACGAGCAATGATCCGTGGGTCGGCATCGCGCTCGTAGGTGATCACCGCGATCAGTTGAAGGGGGCTTGCCACGAGCAGCGTCAGCGGATCGCTCTTGCGCCGGGCATGGGCCCGAGCCACAGCCTGTAGCGTGGCATCGCTCACAAAGCTCGTAGAGGTGTGGACGCCCAGAAAGCGCTCCATCGGTGCGATCGAGCCGGTTCGGTCCTGACCCAGCCACGCCGTTGCTGAAGGTGAGCCCGGTGCGAAACGAACAACCACCGTACGCGGGGTCACGTTGGTAGACTGTGCGCTGCTGGCAAGTGCCCACAGCGCCAGAAGAGTGGTCAAGAGGAAAAGGCGCATGCAGGGGGCTAGACCCGATGGTGGGGGCGGAAGTTACGGTGGGCCGCTTACTGCGGCGGCCAAGCGATGCGTTTGCGCATGATCTTCTGGTTGCCGAGCCGGACCTCGGCCACATAGTCGCCATTGGCAACCAGGCGTCCGCCATCGCTGCGACCATCCCAGATGATCTCGTACGCACCCTGAGCCTGGATCCCGTTGAAGAGGGTGGCCACCGCCACGGCCGAGGAGGAGTAGACCACGATGGTAACCTCCGTGGTCTCGTCCACCACATACCGGATCTTGGGCGACACGTCTTCGACCAGGCCGAAGATCTTCGCGATGTCGCCGATGCCAACCTGCAGATTGCCCGTGCCCATGGGAAAGAGGAGCACGCCTGGCACATACATCGCATTGGCGATGTTCACCTGGTAGGCTGTGCGTTCCTCGGCTGTGGGCACCAGAAGCTCCGGCGGGATGGCCATGTTCTGGTTCAGGCGCTCCCAGTCCGATGGACGCCGCTCGACCATCTCGGCCAGGGAAATGGCGCGGGAGAACGAGCGGGTGTCAGACAGAAAGCGCGACCGAGCGGAGATCCGCATGGCCAGCGCTTCGCGATACAGACTGTCCTGTGATGCCGAATAGGAACCGGTGACCGCTCCCGGAATGAAGGAGCGTCCGTCAGCCCGCGTGGTGTCACCGGCCAGGAATTCGGCCGGAGACAGTACCCGCGGCTGCATCACCACGCTGCCCGGACGATCGGACTGCCCCGCGGCTGTGGCGGCGGACAGTACGGCTACGGCCAATGTGGTGATCAGTGGTCGGTGCCACCTCATCATCGGTCTTAGTTGTTGAGCTTGGACTTGGCAGCCTCGTTGAGAAGGTCGCCCAGGGTGACGCCCGACGCGGCGCTTTGGTGTTGCTGGGGAACATGCTCGCGGCCGCCACCTCGGCGATCATCGCCACCACGTCCACCGCCCCGGTGCCCACGGTCTTCGTCCGACCCACTCACCGCCGAGCCGTCTTCGTTCTTCATGGCCAGGATCAGGGACGCTGCACCCGGATCCAGATCCACCACGATGCATTCGAGTTCCTGATTCTCCGCCAGCTCGATCTTCTTGCCACGGCCCACGTTGGCCATCTTGCTGCGCGGCATGAAGCCATCAAACGTATTGTTCACGCGGACCACAGCCCCTTGCGCCGTTACCTGCTGAACCACGCCGCTAACCTCAGAGCCGATCGGCATGGCTTCGGCGATGGTCAGCCACGGGTTGTCTTGCGTTTGTTTGTAGCCAAGACCCAGCTGGTGCTTGGCAGCATTGGTGCTCAGCACCTCCACTTCGATCTCCTGGCCAACGCTGAGCACATCTGAAGGATGCTTCACCCGCTGGGTCCACGACAGTTCACTGATCCGCAGCAGGCCTTCGATCTTTGGCGACACCTGCACGTAGGCACCGAAGTCGGTGATGCGTTTCACGGTGCCTTTCACGCGCGATCCAACGGGGAACTTGGCATCGACACCTTCCCAGGCGTCGGCCTCGTGCTCGCGGTGGCTGAGCGACAGTTTGCGCTTGTCTCGATCGATCTCGGAGACGGTCACCTTTAGGCGATCGCCCTTCTTGACCACATCCGATGGTTGGTCGATCCGGGAGCGCGACAGGCGGGAAACGTGTACCAGGCCTTCCACGCCACCGATGTTCACGAAGGCACCGAACGTGGTGACCGAGGTGACCACGCCGTCGTACACCGCACCAGCCTCTATGCCCTTCCAGAAGTCTTCCAGCAGCAGATCCCGGCGTGTGACCACAGCGCTCTTGAATCCGGCTTCGTCTGATTGGAGTTCGTGGACTTTGACGTCGAACGACTGGCCAACGGCGGACTGCAGTTCTTCTTCGGGCACGTTCTTGCGAACCCCGAAGTGCGATGCGGGCAGGAAGATCCGCAGCACGCCATAGGTGCCACGCAGTCCTCCCTTGACGCGCTC
>JANJTN010000043.1 GCA_024711065.1 bacterium | reverse complement strand
ATCCTGTTTGTAGACCGTTTCCGGGAGCTGTTTGTGGTGGTCAGTTTCACGCGGAAAACAGTGGTACCGTTAGGCGGTGATCCAGCACCGGATCCAGCACCGGATCCAGCCCCGCCCAGCGTCCGGTGCGGCCATCATACAACCGGAACGGCGTGCGGTACTCTGCCAAGCCCCCTGCCCCTTCCAGCAGGCGAATCCCCTGGAAGGCGACGGTACGGGGCTTCGGCAGACAGCGCCAGGGTACGGCGTTCGTCGGGACTCCGTGCCTTCAGGATGACGCAGGAAGCGCTCCGTGGTAGTGGGTCCCGCTCTCTGCGGCCGCAAAGACCTGCCCCCTATCAGTGCATCAGTGCATCAGTGCATTCACATTCCTTACGACCTCACCGACGCCTTTTCGGCGGCGGCTTCGGCCTTCTTCTTCTCTTCTTCCCACTTCTTGCGGGCTTCCTCGGCTTCGCGCTTGTAGCCGTCCTTGAGGATGTGGATGTCGATCCGGCGGTTCTGCGCCCGGATGGCCTCGATCTCTTCCTTGGTCATGCTCTTCATCTGCTCGGGCGTAGGCTCGGTGACCTTGGGCATGCTGGAGCCGTAGCCGACGGTGCCGCGGATCTTGCTCGGGTCCACGCCGTTCTCGATCAGCCACTCGCGGATCTTCTTGGATCGAATGTCGCTGAGCACTTGATTGCGCTTGGGTGGACCCTCGCCGGAGGCGTGACCCTCGATGATCACTTCGTGCCCGTCCGGTGCCTGCAGCATGTACTCCTTGAGCTCTTCGAGGTTCTTCCTGGTCTGCGGATAGTTGAAGTCGAATTCGTCCGTATCCAGCTTGAACCGGATGTCCTTTGAGAACGCATCCCGCGCCGGAGGTGGGGGCGGGCCAACATCCGCAGCTCCACCACCGCCACCGCCGGAACCTTCTCCCCCGCCGCCGCCACCGCCACCACTACCACCGGTTCCACCTCCGCAACAGCAACAACAACAGCAACCGCAACAGTGATCGCAACAGTCGTCGTAACCACAACAGTGGCCAACGTGATGATGGCAGAACGGACAGTGATGATGGATCGTAGCGCCACACGGCTCTTCCCACGTGCCTCCGCAGTGATCGCACTGTACCTCTTCCCAGCAATCGTCCGGGTAACGTGGACCCGGCTCCGTGAACCGATAGGTCAGGCCAATGCTGAGCGACGTTACGCCGTCGTTGCCGCTCGTAGTAGCCACATCATCCAGATAGTCGCTGAACACGAACCGATGCTCGGCACGGAACACGATGCCGGCGCGGTCGGAGAATGGGATGTGGACGCCGCCACCCACCGGGATGCTGAATACCGTTGTTGGATAGATCCGCGCAGCGTTATTGGGAAGGGGCTCGTGTTCTGCGGCATTGGTTGGCGAGAAGTTCACCACGCCGACACCGGCAGATAAGAACGGAACGGCATCAATGCCATCCACCAGCACCCAGTTCACCAGCAGATCGCCGGTGGTCAGGCGCGATTCGTTCTCCCGTTCGATGGAGGTAAGTGTGCCGGGATACGGGTCTCCGTACTCAGCCCCCTGCCCGAAATAATCGGGGTTGGATGCCAGCGTTGCCGGCGACACCAGCCAGCGAATGTCTCCCAGGCCGAAACGCGCCTCGATGTTCAAGCGCTTCAGCGGCGCATAGTGGAGCGACAGGAACGTGCCAGCACCCCATTGGTCGTCTACATACTCGCCATGATAAACGTGCGTGGCACCGGAAAGCGTACCCACCACCTCGCCTGCCCACTGCTGGGCACGCAGACTGCCGGCGCTTAGCGCCATCAGCACGATCAGGATATGGAGGAGACGTCGTTGCACGTCCGATCAGCGTCCTTGTGCCGCAACGGTTCGGCAATCGGGGCACTCTGCCGGATCGAACGAGCCCTGCCCTTTTACGATGCGGCCTTCGCCCATCAGTTTGTACAGCACATAGCCGGCCGACTCCTGACGTTCGAAGCAACAGTCCACGCAGAGGTAGTAGGCGTTGTCGCTTTCACGCACCACGTTGGCATAGCATGGCGTGGCTCCGCCCACTTCGGACAACAGCTGTCCATGACCCGGATTCCCCGGATCGAAGATCATGCCTTCTTCCCACTTGATGCGCCCGCGGCCCGGCGTAAAGTTCGTGTCGACGCATACCGACAGATCATCGTCCACACAGAGTCGGGCCGACCCTGCCGGACAGGGATCCGGTGCGGTTGCCGTTGCCGGAGCCGTTGCCGGAGCCGTCGTAGCCGGGGCGGTTCCAGCGGGCGCTGTAGTAGTCGGTGCCGTTGTGGCAGGGGCCGCTGTGGCAGGAGCCGCTGTGGCAGGAGCCGTAGCGGCCGGTGCCGTTGTGGCGCCACTTGGCGCCGCGGATGGCGCCGGAGCGTCTGCGTCCGGTTCAGACGAAGCGCTGCACGGACACTCGTCGTGATGCCCACGTTCCATGCCGCAGCATCCGCAGGCGTGGTCGCCCATGTGACTGTGGTGCATGGGACGCCGGCGCACGCCACGGTCCGTGAACGAATAGGTCAGACCTACGGAGATGGACGTGACGGCATCGTTGCTGCCATTGGCCGAGAAGTCGTCCAGGTACTCCGAGAACACAAAGCGATATTCACCGCGGAGCAGCAGACCCACGCGGTCGCTGAACGGGATGCGCACGCCGGCACCAAGCGGAATACTGAAGGTGCTTCCGGAATACACATTCGCCCCAAAGTTGGGAAGGGCGTCGTGATTCTCGGCCGTGGATGGCGCAAAACTGGTCCACCCAACGCCGGCCGAAATGAATGGTACGGCCGGCAGGTGATCCACGATCACGTAGTTCACCAGCAGGTCGATCGTGGTCAGGCGCGACTCGTTCTCCGGCTCGATCTGCGTAAGTGTGCCCGGATAGGGGTCTCCATACTCAGCCCCTTGCCCAAAGTAGTCGGGATAGGCGGCGATATCTGCCGGTGTGGTCTTCCAGCGGATCTCGCCCAGGCCGAAACGCCCTTCGATCTGCAGACGGGCGATGGGGGCGTATTGGAGGGACAGGAAGGCACCGGGACCCCAGAGGTCGTCGGTGAATTCGCCGGAATACTTGTGTACGGCTCCCGAAAGGGTGCCCAGAACCTGACCGTTGTAGGACTGACCTACCGCCGCAACGGTCAGCATCATCCCTACCATGGTCGGCATCATGAATCGTATGAACCGGCTCACGCTAGATCTCCCAAGTGTGTCCTCAGCCTGGGAAGTCTATCAACAATCGTTCCGTTTTCCCCAAGCTGATGTGCAATATCAGCAAGTCAGGTCCACCGCACAAGTGCTTGGTAGGAAAAGAGGTAGCGCGTGAAATCCACAGATGTGGACAACTCCGTCGTCCACTGAGTACGCAGGGTTATCCACCGAATACCGATGGAAAGGGGCTCAGGAGATCGCGCTCAGAATGCGCTGGTTCACCTGCTCCACCTCGCCGACACCGTCGATGGTTACCAGGTTGTCCTGGGCGGTGTAATAGTCCAGCAAGGGGGCGGTTTCCTGACGGTAGACACTCAGGCGGTTCTCGATGATCTCGCGGGTATCGTCGGCCCGGCCACGGGCCAGCAGGCGCTCGATGATCGTGGCATCGTCTACGTCGATGTTCACCACGCGGTGCACGGACAAGCCCCTTGCCGAGAGCATGCCAGCCAGCGCATCGGCCTGGGCCTGGGTGCGTGGGAAGCCATCCAGAATAGCGCCATTGGCGAATGAGGCGTCATTCATGGCTTCGTCCACGATCCGAGCCACCACCTCATCCGGCACCAGGTCTCCGGCATCCACATAGCCCTTGGCCAGCTTGCCGACCTCGGTCTGGTTCTTGATGGCGGCACGGAAGGCGTCGCCGGTGGACAGGTGGGCGATGGACAGTTTGTTGGCCAGGATGGCGGCCTGCGTTCCCTTGCCCACACCGGGGGCACCAAAGAGGATGATGATCATGGCGGCAAAGATAGGATGGATCAGCTTCGAGTTTCGTGGTCAGTCCCAGGTGGAAGTATACGGTGCGGCATACTTGCCCAGCACCTGCAGAGTGGCGGCAAGGTCGCGCGGATAGTCGGCGGTCACGGTCACGGCTTGTCCGGTGGACGGATGCGTGAACGTCAGCGATCGCGAATGCAACGTGAGTCGGTCGATGATGGGACGCTCGGTCTCACCTTTGGCCACGTTAAAGCGGCGCTTGATGGTAGACAGCAGGAATTCCTTGGACGAACCGTAATCCGGATCCACCAGCAACGGATGTCCGATCGCGGAGCAGTGCACGCGGATCTGGTGGGTGCGTCCGGTGATCAATCGGCACTCCAGCAGTGTGGCCACACGAAACCGCTGCAGCACCTGCACCTCCGTGCGGGCCTCCTTGCCGCGGGCCGATGGCTTCATCAGTCCCTTGCGGCGTGGATCGGATGCAATGGGAATGTCGATCGGGAACGCGTCCCGCTCCACGATACCCCGCACCAGAGCATGGTAGCGCTTGTCCACCTGATGGTGCTCGAACTGCTCGCTCAGCGCACGATGCGCCTCGGCGGTCTTGGCCATGATCATCACGCCCGACGTTTCGCGATCCAGTCGGTGCACGATGAAGATCTCGCCATAGCGCTCTTTCATCATGGTGCGCAGGTTGGGGATCGACGGATCGAACCGGTCCGGCAGACTGAGCAATCCCGGCGGTTTGCTCACCACCAGGACGTCGTTGTCTTCGAGGAGGATCTCCAGCTTGGGCTGCTTCACCGGCTCCGCCTTTCGGCTGCCACCATGGTATTGCTCAGCAGCATGGCGCGCGTCATCGGTCCTACCCCGCCGGGTACCGGTGTGATCGCCTGGGCGATCGGCTCTACGGACGCAAAGTCCACATCCCCTACCAGCCCATTGGTGCCGTCGGCCTTGGTGATCCGGTTGATGCCAACGTCGATCACCACAGCGCCGGGTTTGACATGCTCGGCTGTGATCATCTGGGCACGTCCCACGGCGGCGATCACGATGTCGGCCGACCGCGTGAACTCGGTCATGTTCCGCGTGCCGGTGTGGCAGATGGTAACGGTGGCATTGCCTTGTGGACGTTTCTGGGCGAGCAACATGGCAAGGGGCTTGCCCACGATATTGCTCCGACCCACCACCACGGCATGCTTGCCCGACGTTTCGATGTTCGACCGCTTGAGCATTTCGAGCACACCGAGCGGTGTGCAGGGAATGAATCCGTCCAGACCGATCAGGAGCTTGCCGGCGTTCACCGGATGGAATCCATCGACGTCCTTTTCGGGGTCGATCGTATTGATCACATCGTGCTCATTGATGTGCTTCGGCAACGGCAGCTGCACCAGAATACCGTCCACACTCGAATCGGCATTCCATTCCTGCACCTGGTCGATCACCTGCTGCTGCGTGGCGTCGGCCGGTAGGCGGACGATGGTGGACCGTATGCCGACCTTCTCGCAGTCCTTGCTCTTGAAGCGCACGTAGACTTCGGAGGCCGGATCTTCGCCCACCAGCAGCAGGTTCAAGCCGGGAGCTGGCAAGCCCCTTTCCAGACGGTGCTGTACGGCAGCGGCCACCTCGGTACGGATCTCGGCAGCGATCGCGTTTCCATCAATGATGTGCGCCATGTTGTCCCTTCGCCTCCTGTGCTCGTACCCAGCGTGATCTCCACCCCTCGCGCACCAGCTGCACTTCTCTCCATCGATCCATGCCAAGCGCCTGGCGGGCCGATCCCAGCGCTGAAAGCAGGAACGAGGCCTCGAACCAGAAGTAGGCAGACACGAGGAAATTGCCGGTGAACGCCGTCAAAATTATGAGAAGCCATCGGAACGGCAGGAACGGCACGATGCGGTCCAGTGCCGTACCCTCTTCGGGCAACGACGCGGTCCACCGCCGCTCCACGATCAGAGACACGGTAAAGAAGCCCAACAGGGCCAGGGTGAAGACCACGGCACCCACCACTCCAAGCTCTGAAAGGACCGAGCCAATGGTGGTAGATGGGAATGGCTGGTTGTGCCGCATGCCGGCTACGGACGTGGCAAAGTTGCCCGGTCCGACACCGGTCACGGGTTGTTCCTGCCACACCTCGAACGACACGCGATAGTCGGCCGTTCGCTGCGTGATCGACTCGCCGCTGATCGTTCCGGACTCTTCCTGTGACGCTTTGCCACTCACGAGCGAGGTAACGCGCGTGGCGAAGAGTTCGACCACGCTCACGGACGTTGTCGCCTCTACCACCCTATCGGCCACGCCGATCAGGGCGAGTACTACGGCACCAACAACAGCGATCTTCCGAATGGAGCGGCGTGGGTAGAGGATCATCACCAGCGCCAGCACGGCTCCGGCCATCACGATCCCCGTGAGGGAGAAGGCCAGAAAAATGGACATCACGCTGAGCACCACTACGGTCCAGAAGAACCACCGACGTTCGATCACGGATCGCGTCCCCCGGAAATACGGTACGATCAGCATGGACAGCGTAGCCGTAGCATAGCCCGCCAAGGCCGATGGCTCGCTGAAGATGGACGTGGCACGATAGAAGTCCTTGAACTTGAGCGCGATCTGCGTGGTCTCCAATGTCTCCTCGTAGCCACGCTGGAACGATGCGTTGGTAATGTCGATCCAGGCAAGGGGCAGGTCGAGTGCACGCGCCGGCAGCTGGTACAGACCGAAGAGCATGATCCCGGCGGCCACCACGAAATGGACCTGCAGTGCTTTACGCCAATCCTCTGCCGTGATCGGCAGGCAGAGCATGATCATGCAGAAGCCCCAGAGATAGGCGAAGTGCAGGAACGTCTTGAAGCTCTGCATCACCTGGGGACCTTCGCCTCGCAGCACCGTCATTAGTGCCGACAGCAGCACCACACCCAGAAGCGACACCACCGCGCCGGTCTCGAACCGCCGTGGTACACGAAAGGGTTTGCCGAACCATACGCCATGCACGAAGGCGGCTACCACCGCACCAAGGAACAGGAACTCCAGCAAGGACAGGCCGAAGGTGCCGATGGCAAGGACATGAAAGAAGCCCAGAACGGACGAGGCGAACAGCATACCGAGGTACACGCTCATCGTACGGCTCCCATCAGCAGCTCGGCGCGTACCTCGTCTGCGGATACCAGCGGACGCTGGCACGTGCGATCCGTACAGACCATCACGGCAGAGCCTGTTATGGCATCGAATGGGAACACGGTCCGTAGTCCCAATGGATCGGCCTCATCCGGCTCGTGGATCACCACCGTCTCGGGAGCGTAGGATACTGCCAGACGCTCGCGGGCAGCGATGATCACCGGATCGTGGGAAGCCCCTTTCAATACGATCTCCGTGACTCCGTTCACCAGCAGGTCCCAGGCGCAGAGCAGCATGCAGAATCCGGGAGCGAAGCGCTGCAGGTGCGCTCCCCACGACGTCACACCGCGGTGAGCTGCCTCCCGATAGGTGTCCGATCCCAGGATCGTGGCCAAGCCCACATAGAGGAGTGCCGCCAGGCTGTTGCCACTCGGATAGGCCTGATCAAAGCCTTCGCGGGGCCGCACGGGCAGATCGTCAACATCGGCACGTACGCTATAGAGCGACCCATCTTCGCCGGCGAACGCCTGCTGGATCCGGTCGGCATGGCCGATGGCATCGGATAGATACGAGGTGTCGCCTGTCGACTGATACAACTCCATCGCCGCCCACCCTATCGCCGCATGGTCGTCCAGCATGGCTTCAACAGCCCGCTCGCCATCGCGATAACGGTGAACCCAGAGGTCCCCGCCGCAGAGCGAGCGCACGGCAGCATAGGCTTCGGCTGCCACGCGGGTAAAGGGCTCGTCGGGAAAGGCCCGTCCGGCGCGTGCGAGCGCACCGATCATCAGGCCATTCCAGTCGGTCAGCACCTTGTCGTCCGTCAGCGGATGCACGCGTTGTCGCCGAGCTTCGAACAGTTTTCGTCGAAGTGGTTCCCAGGCGCTCTGCAGTTCGGCATCGGTGTGCAGGGGGCTATCCACGCTCAGGTACAGAATGTTCATACCTGTGGGGTTGCCGCTGGCTTCGTCCGTAGCGTTGCCCTCGTACCGAGCATGAAAGTCGGTGCGGAGCAGCGTGAGTTCATCATCGGTACACAACGATTCGAGTTCCTGCCAACTCCAGACGTAGAAGCGTCCTTCCTCACCCTCCGAATCGGCATCGATCGCGCTCAGGAACGCCCCGTGGCTGCCGCGCAGATCGCGTTGAACCATGGCGAGGATCTCCGTGCAGGTTCTCCGATAGCGGTCCTCGTGGGTGATCTGCCAGGCTTCGGTGTAGGCCATCAACAGCGTGGCCTGATCGTAGAGCATTTTCTCGAAATGCGGCAGGAGCCACTCCCGGTCGGTACTGTAGCGGTGAAAGCCGAAGCCCACGTGGTCGTAGAGACCGCCGGATCGCATGGCGTCCAGCGTGAACAGTGCCATGCGGGTCAGATCCGTGTTGCCCGTTCTTCGAGCGATCCGAAAGAGCAGCAGCAGGTGGTGTGGCGACGGAAACTTTGGGCGGACACCAAAGCCGCCGTGGGTGTCGTCGAACGTCCGCTCGTGGTGGTCGGCTATGGTCTGGAAGACCGAGGCCGGAACGTCTCCGCGGAAGCTCGACTCAGCCCCTTGCCGCAATTGCTCCAGTACATCGGCGGCCGAGTGCAGGATCTGCTCCCGGTCGGATCGCCACACCTGGTCGATCCGCTGCAGGAGCTCGTGGAAGCCGATGCGGTTAGCGCTCGATCTTGGAGGGAAGTAGGTTCCGGCGAAGAACGGCCGACGATCGGCATCGGCTACGATCGTCAACGGCCAACCACCGTGACCGGTCATGGACTGGCAGACATCCATGTACAGGCTGTCTACATCCGGTCGCTCCTCGCGGTCGACCTTGATGCAGACGTAATGATCGTTCAGGAACGCGGCGATCTGCTCGTCTTCGAACGACTCGTGGGCCATCACGTGGCACCAGTGGCACGTAGCGTACCCGATGCTGATCAGCACCGGACGGTCCAGCTCCCGTGCCAGAGCGAACGCATCGTCCGACCAGGGCCTCCAGTGCACCGGGTTGTTGGCATGCTGCAGGAGGTACGGACTCTTCTCAAGGGTCAGAAGGTTGATCGAGCGATCATCGCTCATACACACTGCCGATCGTGGGGATCAGGTACTCGTTAAAGGCACGATCCATGTCGTACTCCGGTGCCCATCCCCAATCTCGGCGCGCGGCGGCGTCGTTCACATCGGCGCACCACGTATCCACAATGGCCTGGCGTTTGGGATGCGGCGCATAGGTGATCTCGGCCTCCGGGAAGGCGGATCTCACATGCTGTTCGATCTCTGCGGCACTCGGGGAGAACGCACCGATGTTGTACACACGGCGCGTGAGGTTCTCTACCGGTGCGGCTGCAAGATCCAGCAGGGCCTTTACACCGTCGGGCATGGCCATGAACGGGATCCGCGTGTCGGGGCGGACGAAGCAGGCATACGGCTCGCCCTTGGCGGCAGCATGGATCATCTCCGGTGCATAGTCACTGGTACCGCCGCTGGGCACCGTGGTGGCCGAGATCAGTCCCGGGAAGCGCACGGCGCGGAAGTCGATGGTCTTGCGTCCGGCATCGTCGGTGAGTTGACCAAAGTTGTCGCTCATGTATCCGCCGAGCAGCTCACAATAGACCTTGTTCACGCCATACATCGTGGTGGGCGTAAGGAACTGGTCTTCCGTGACCGCGCCAGCGGCTTGTTTGGCTTCGAGTGAACGGATGCCGTAGACGGCGATCGTGCTGGGAAAGAGGAACTTGACCGCGGAGTCGCGTCGTAGCGCCACGCGCCGGCACATCATCAGCAGGTTCATCGTGCCGTTGACGTTCACGTTATGCGCTACGTCGGGCTTCTTCTCGGAGCTGGTCGAGAGCAATGCCGCCAGATGATAGACCTCGTCCAGGTCGTACGACTCAAGCGAGTTCACAAAGTCCACATCAGCCACATCGCCCTGCAGCACCACATCGGCCATCGCTGCCAGTTCCGGCTCCAGTGGCTTCAGGTCCATCGCGATCACGCGCCGATCACCGAGCTGCTGAAAAGCTGAAAGGAGGCTGTGGCCGATCTCTCCACCGGCACCGGTTACCAACACGGTCGTCATTGTGTTTCCTGCGTTTGAGATAGACCGCAAAGTTACGGTCTGTTCTCGGCACGGAGGAATTCCACTGTGGGATCCAGGCCGTAGCGGCGGATCGCCTCGCCGCATGTGGTTGCGCGTTGACCGTGTTCTCGGAGGAATTCGAGCAACCCCTGCTGCTGCCAGACCTGATCCTGCGACTGCTCCGGAAACCGGCGCCGCAGCACACCATAGGGATGCACGGCCCTGGTGGTCCAGTACCACTGGAATAACACCACGCGTTGTGCGGGAGAGGCTACCGCACACAGCAGTGGAAGGATCACGTTCGTAAGCACCTCCCGGCGCAATGCAGCGCCTTCGTTGGAGATGCGATCACGTTCGGCACGGTCGAGCATGGCCAGGATCTGTGCGGGGTCGGCCTGCGAAAAATGCAGGACCACCCTGCCAAGGGCCGATGCTGGCAGGGCGGCAGCCAAGGTCTTGGGATCGATCTGTTCGGATGGACGCCGTCGCTTTCGCTCATATCTTTCGGCCCATTGCGCTGCCATTGCTGCCAGTGCCTGTTCACGGCCTAGCCGCCGGAGGTGTGCCGAGGCGTCTGCTGTCTGCCGTAGTAACCGAAGCACCGCAAAATGCTGCAGTTCTTCCACGGCCACGTCGGGCTGAAGGCGCTGACGCCGCAGATGCTGCCAGGCCAAAGCAACGTCGTCTGTGGGAATGACGAGTGTCCACCGTGCCGCCTGCACCATGGTATCGTCTTCATCAAGGACCACGTGCAGCAGCAGTGATCGATAGCGGGCGTCTGTAGCATGTTGGTGGCGATGCCAGTCCGAGCTACGGGCATGGAACTCGGCGTCACCGATCAGGATCTCTCCGCCATGCAGCACGGCCACGTCGTGCAGGTCGGGGCCCTCGTGCACATTGATCCTGCCGGCCGCCACCACCTGCAGCGGTGTTCCATCGGTGGCTATCCACTGGCGTACGGGATCGGCCATCACGCGATGGGCACAACGCAACAGCGACCGCTCGGGTAATTGCATCACCTTCATAACCGTCCGTGCTGCAACGGACGAGAAGTGTGACGCTGTTAGCGGTAAGCGTCTAGCGCCTAGCGTTTAGCGTCTAGCGGTTAGTCACTAGTCACTAGACGCAAAACGCTAAACGCTAGACGCTAACCGCTGACCGCTAAACGCTAGACGCTAACCGCTAAACGCTAGACGCTAACC
>JANJTN010000035.1 GCA_024711065.1 bacterium | reverse complement strand
TTTGGAGCCCAGCGCACGCCTGGGCAGCACTCAATGCCGACCCCACGGTGATGGAGTTCTTCCCCGCTCCGCTCGATCGAGAACAGAGCGATGCGGCGTTCGCTACACTCCAGCAACGGATCTCAGATCACGGCTTCGGCTTCTGGGCCACTGAACTCCGCTCCACCGGTGCATTCGTTGGCATGATCGGCCTGGCGGATCGTCCGGAAGGCCTTCCCATCTCGCCCTGTATCGAAGTGGGCTGGCGACTGCACCAGACATTCTGGGGAAAGGGGCTAGCCACGGAAGGCGCTCGCGCCTCGCTGGACTACGCCTTCGGCGTCCTTGGCCGAAACGAGGTCGTTGCCTTTACGGCAACGACCAACGTTCGCTCGTACCGCGTGATGGAACGCCTGGGTATGACGCGCGACGCCGAGACGTTCGACCACCCCGCCGTGCCCGTGGGAAGCCCCCTTCGAGAACATGTGGTCTACCGGATCCGCCGACACGTTTGGCAAGCCACATCGTCGTCTGCTGCCACCACCTAGATTCTGCACGGTAATTGCTGTACCTTTCGGGAGAACTCGAGTGATCGAGTAATCGAGCATTAGCAGATCAGCAGATTAGCAGATTGGCCCATGGCAGCTACCACCCGGTCCCGAGTTGTTGAGTTAAGCGAGCATTCACCATCGCAGGTGATGACCTTCTGGCTATTGGCCATTGCCAGCTCGGTGTTCCTGTTTGTGATGGTGGCCAGCCCCTTGCTGGAGGTGTTCTTCGAGAGCTTCCTGCGGAGTGAAGTGATCAATGATGGTACGGCGGTGACCTATCGGATCGCTGAGAACCGTCAGGACGAAGTGGTGATCACCGGCGAACTCAGTACGTGGGCGCTGGTAGACCCGAGGTCGGCCACACCGGGCAAGGAGCCGAGGATCGCGCTGGAAGGTACAGAGGTATCGCTCCGGCCGCAGTATCGTGCAGAGTACATCTTTCGTCCGTTGGTCGCCTTGGCCCCATTGGTGGTGGTTGGTGGACTCCTGATGGCGGCCCTGATCACGTCCATGTTCTCGGGCCTGCTGGGGTATCTGTCACAGAAGATCGAGCGCGAGGTCCTCGTGGCCCTGGATCGCCTGGCCGTGGCACAGTTCGGCGAGCACACGCCGGAAGAGATCCAGCAACTGATCCGGGAGATCACCCGTGCCGATGCGCGGCGATTGCACGATCTTACCGACGTCTACGGCCTGCCCTTTACCGACCTGGAACTGCTGCAAAAAGCGCTCTTGTGGCGCGAAGCCAACGGCCTGAATCGCATGCTCAAGACCCACGACGCCGTGAAGTTCTACATGCGAGAGTACTTCACGGATCGCTATGCCAACGCCGTACTTGGGCTGGTCTACATGGGTGCCGCCGTCCTGATCATCGTGATCGGTATTCGCGGTCTGAAATTCCTGCCGGCTACCGACCCCAGCGTGGTGCTGGCCGCTCTCGGCCTGGAGTTCATGCTCTTGATCACGTATGCCGCCGTGCTGATGTACGGACGCACCGAAGAAGGTGGCGCATCGCGACTGACCGCAGCGGGTGGCCAGGACTCGTTCGGCGAGCTGACAGCCGATGGCGACACCGAACAGCTGTTGCGGGCTTTCCTGGCTGTACATCGCGCTCCCGAGAAAGGCCAGGGGTCATGATAACGCCCGTGATCCCGGGCCGTACTCAGACCGCCCGACTGCTGCAGGACGCCATTTCCGGCTGGTCGGCCGGACGCGGACGTGTGGTGCTTGTGACCGGAGAACCCGGGATGGGCAAGTCCCACCTGCTCGACGCGATACAGTCTACCGCCAAGGCCGATGCTGCGCTCTCGAACGCCCCCTTCATTCGTGTGGACTGCTCTCCGCCGATCGGCAAGGTGAACGTGGCACAGATCCAGCCGCTGCAGCCGTTCGGCAAGGCGATCGAGAAGTTGTATCTGGAGGGCGAACAAGCCGCCAAGAAGCGCCTGGCGATGAACATCGGGATGTCGCTGCTGGCCTCGCTGCCCATTGCCGGCGACATCTTCTATGCCGTGAAGGCCATCTCGCAGGATGTGTCGGAATACAAGCGCGAGACCGCCGCCATGCAGCACAAGAAGCGGGCCGCTGTGACCGAGTGTATCGAGACCCTCGAAGCCATTTCGCGACAGACGCCCTTCGTGCTGCTGATCGATGATGCGCAGTGGAGCGATCCGCAGAGCGTTGAGGTCTTTCGGCAGTTGCTTTCCCGCATCGCCGACATGCCCCTGTTGCTGATCGCCACGGTCACACCCAGTGTGGCACAACGCACCAACCTTCCGCTGGCCGCCCTGCTGCGCGATCCGGTAGCCAAGGATCATGTTCATGCGCTTACCGCCATCGACCGAGCACAGGCCGATGAGGTTGTTGGCGCAGTAGAGCCCACGGCCAAACCCACCGAGCAACAATCCGCAACGCTCTTCCAGCGTTCGGCCGGCACGCCCGGCATCCTGGTGGAGTATCTGAAGTACCTGCGTCACACCGAGCAGATCCGGACCGACGGCACCATTGTTGCCGAAGCGCTCGAGCAGAGCGGACTCAAACTCGGCGATCATCCGGCCACCGACGTGCTGCTGCACGAGATCGCCGACGACGATGCCATGGTCCTGGCCCTCTGCGCCACCGAAGGCCAGGAGTTCACGGCCTTCATGCTGGCCGCACTGATGAATACCGACCTGCTCTCGACCATTCGCACGCTGCGCCGCCTGCAGCACGAGACCGGCCTGATCCGCAGTATCGGCATGCGTACACGGTATGGTGTGAAGACCACCACCTACGAGTTCACGCAAACCGTTGCCTATACCTACTTCCTGCACTACCCGGAGTACGAAGAGCGGAAGCATCTGCATCAGCGTATCGCCGAGATCCTGACCCGCGAGCACGACGCGTCGACACTCGACGAGATCCGTCACCAACTTGCCGTCTACATCGCGGCTCATAGTCTGGAATCGGAAGACAACACCACGGCCGAACGCATGCTCAACGAATCGGCATCGGCTGCACGCGCCATCGGAGCTGCCGAGACGGCAGACCTGATCCAATCCGACTATTTGAATGCGTTCGCAGCTCCATCCGCCATCATGCTTGGTTCGGAGACGCCTTCGTCCGAGGGGCAAGGGGCTGGCCAGGGTACCGCTTCCGTGGCCGACACGATCCGCCTGGCCGCCGATGCTATTGTGCGGGGGCAGGCCTCAGCAGCCTACGACCTAACGATCTCGGCACTGAGCGCCTCTGCATTGACCACGCATGAACGCTGCCTACTGCTATGCCTGACGGCACGAGCGGATGTTGAGCGTGGCGCATTTGTTGATGCGCTTGCTCGTCTGGATCAGGCCGATGCCCTTCCGGACCTTGGCACCAAGGATCGGTGCACCATCCTGAACGTGCGTGCAGCGGCAGCACTACGATCTGGCGACAGTGCTCATGCTCGCTCGATCCTCCATGAAGCTGCTCAGCTCGCAAGCCGTCTCAGCGGTACGGCACGGATCCTGACACTCGGGAACATCCTGCTTCTGCAACGATCCGCCGGTGAGTCCGTGAGCGAACACTATCAGCGGATCCTGCAGCGTACGCTGGACGACCGATCCTGGGCCGGGTTGAAGGAAGACCTCTTGAAGAGCAGCGAGTAGCTCTCTTCAGGCTAATACCTCCACACGCCACGAGCCGTCGGATCGATAGGTGGCCTGATAGATCGGAAGGCCTTTGGCAAGGTGTCCCACCGTACACATCAGCTGTTCGTCGCCAAGGTCCATCATCCGATCGGCCAGCTTCTGGGTGAGTTTAGCCACCTTCGCCCCCTTCACGCGGCGGGCAAAGAACTCGGCGGCGCTTTCGCGGAGTCGACGCGAGAACTGAGGATGATTGACGAACATCTGGGTGCCGGAACAGACCGGACTGATCACAGGAATGAACGAGTAGTCCCACACATCATCGTCCACGACCACGTTCACCACAGCCCCCTCCTGATGTCCACCTGGTAGCGTAGTGAGATTCACTTCGGGTGCTTCGTCCCACCACATGGTGTACACCGTTCGCAGCACGCCTTCGACTATTTCCTTACGGATGGAGTACTCGTCTCCTCGCTGCAGCATCAGCCGGATGTGTCCGCAACCGATGCAGGACGGGTCGGAAGCCAGATGCTCCAGCAGGATCGGCCGGATCTCTGATACGGGGCTTCGTAGGGCGTTCACCCATTGTAGAGGATCGCTGTGGTTGCCCGTGAAGCGGGTCACGCGTTCGTCGGCAGCCAGCTTGGCCGTGTAGGCATCAAAGGCCGTAGCGTCCGTGTGGAGATAAAAGCCACCAAAGGCCGTGAAGTACTCTCGCACGGTGTCTTCGATCTCGGCCGGTGAGAGCTGGTGACCGGTCACCTGTTCAAAGGCTGCCAAGGACAGGAGCAACTCGCCGGCATTTCCGCCGGGAGTGCCCACCACATTGCGCTCGTCGCGACCATCGACGCACGAAGCGTAGCCTTGCGACAGCAAGCTGGCCAGCTTGACCACGCGCACGTTGTCCGGGTCGCTCAAGTGTGTCCGTACCTCGTCCTCGGTCAGCAGGTGCCGCTCGGTAACCTCGGTACGGCCTCGCTGCACCAACAGGTCCACGGCACTGGACAGATCCAGCCGCGCATCCACCACGCCAAAGCCACGGTCGCGCCAGGCCGCCATGCCACCATCGAGCACCGCCACTCGCTCACGCCCGGACGCCATCAGATCTGCTGCGGCCGTGCGCGCATGCTGAGCCGTGTCGTGCAACAGCACGATCGGGGTCGACGCAGGCACCGGAGCCAGCGCGTCGATCAGTGATCCCTGCTCTACCACTACCGATCCCGGTACACAGCCCGTATTGGCAATGGCACCGGCGTTGGTGCGCAGGTCCAGCACCAGCACCCGCAACGGGTACTCGAACACGAACCGAGGGTCGATCTCGGCGATCCCGTCTCGCTCGTGGGCTGTAGCTCTGCTCCATCGCAGATCGAACAAGCGATTGGCTAATGACTGTTCCGGCATGCGAACCCCTCCCGATTGGTACGACGGTCAGTTGCATTACCGACCGGCCTGCAAGATGGCAAATCGTACCTTTGCGATCATCCTCCTTTTGGTGCTACATGCGGTACGTTCAGCGAATCCTGATCCAGGCACTCGGCCTGTTGCTCCCTACGGTATTGCTTGCCCAGAATGTGCATGAACGGCTGATGGAGCGAGCCCACCCTACGCCGATCGCTGATCCACAGTACGACTTCGTTCCGCCCATGCTGCCGCTGATCACGGGCGAGCAGGCCTTCCCATCGCTGTTCACGAACCAGAACATGATCATCGAGGAGAGCGACCCGCTGCCGGTGCAGAATGAGTCGTCGATCGCGATCAACCCGCTCAACCCGCGGAATCTGATCGGATCGGCAGTGGACTATCGGAACAACTCCACCACCAAGGTCTACTATTCCCTGGACGCCGGCCGTACCTGGCAGAATGTAGACCTCGGACAGGCGCGTTCCGGCTGGCGATCCAGCAACGACCCCTCCGTTGCCTTCGACCACCAGGGCCGAGGTTATCTCTGTTACGGAGGCTTCAACCGTCAGAGCAACGCCCAGTTCGGCGAGAACGGCGTGTTCGTGAGTCTGACCGATGATGGCGGCGTATCGTGGACCAGGACCCACATTCCGGTGATCATTCACACGGGTGAACAAACGGCCGACAGCGCCTTTGAAGACAAGTACTACGTACATGCCGATACCGCTTCGACAAGCCCCTTTCAAGGCCGACTCTACATCCCCTGGAAGCGCGTGATCAACAGCGACTCGTCCACCCAGATCGTGATCGCTCGATCAACGGATAGGGGGCTGTCCTGGCTGCCTCCGGTAGCGGTCAGTGATCGCTTCCCGGGCACGAGTGAAGACACCACGTTCGGACAGAGCTTCCCGCTGGCGCGGACCGGTCCCGACGGCAGCGTCCACCTGGTCTGGAATAGCGGCACGGAGAGTTCCGTACGCTATGCGAGGTCTACCGATGGCGGCAGTACGTGGTCGGCTCCGCGGATCCTGCACACCTATCAGCCCTTCGGTAACAAGAGCGAGGTGGCCGGACAGGTGAACTCTCGCGTCAAGGGTGTGGTCCGCGCCGAAGCGTACCCCACGCTGGCGATCGACAACACGGGTGGACCCCACAACGGCAACCTGTACCTGTGCTGGTCGGCCGATCGCGTGCCCAGCATCTACTTCTCGCGCTCCACCGATAACGGGCAGACATGGTCGGCTCCGCGCACCGTGCACAGCGATGACAGCAACGACCAGTTCTGGCCGTGGATCGCAGTAGACCCTACATCGGGCGACATTGCCGTGATGTACTTCGACAGCCGCGACGACGCCGAGAACATCCTCGTGAACGCCTACGTGAGTGTGTCGACCGATGGCGGCCAGACCTGGACGGACCGCCGCGTTGGCGACGACCAGAACGATCTGCGGCGGAATCCCTTCCAGGGCAACACCTTCGCCGGTGATTACAATGGATGCGACTTCTACAACGGCATCGTGTACCCATCGTGGGTAGACATGCGCCACACTACCGACCTGAATCCGTCGGACAACGACGTCTACACGGCCATCGTTCACGTGCGCGCACCGGCAGCGCCGGAGCGATTCTCTGCATCGACACTGCCGACGTTGCCAACAGAGATCCAGCTGGACTGGTCGGAGACCACGGAGCGCTCCTTTGGGCAACCGATCAACGACGAGAGCGCTCACTACGTGCTGCGTCGCGAAGGCACGGTCATCGCCGAGCCTTCACTATCGACCCTAGCCTATCGCGACACAGGTCTGGAGGAATTCCGCGAGTATCAGTACACCCTGGTGGCTGTGTCCGGCACCGACACCAGCGCCGTGCGCCGTGCATCGGCGTTCGCCGGTGGATCGCGCGCGCCGGGCATACCGATGCTCACCAAGTTGGAAGGGGGCGAAAATCTGGTGATGATGATCACGGCAACGCTTCCCAATAAACGTCTGGACGGCACCACAGCCCTCGTAAACCTGGATGCCGTTGACGTGGATGCTAATGGTGAGTCCTTCCGACTGGACGTGATGGTCACGGATACCGGACGGACCGTAGAACTGCCCATTACGACCAAGGGCGCCGGCTGGTACCACGTCTCCATGCGCACAGTAGACACCGAGGGCAATACCAGTCCGTGGTCCGACACACTGGTGCAGTTCACCGGCAGCCTGGATTGGGCGGAGGAGACCTTTGATACCATGCCTGCCCTGTGGCGCATTAGTGGAGACTGGGACCGCGTGAACTTCAGTGGTCCCAATACCGGAGCCCTTACGGAATCACCGGGACGATCCTACACAGCGCGTGCTCGCGACACCGTGATGCTCTATCCGAGACGACTTGCGGCGGATGACCGCGGGCAACCGGTGGCGCTAGCCTATCGCATAGCCGCCTTCGTAAAGGAGCGCGACTCGGCGATCATCGAGTATGCGTGGGATCGGGAAGGTCCCTGGACGCTTGGCCGGTGGTACGACGAGACCAAGTATCCACGTTGGTCCGACACCACCAAGAGCGAGGATGCGTGGTTGTCAGACTCGTTCTTTCTGACAGGGGGCTCGGATGCAGACACCGTGTTCCTTCGATTACGCTTGTCGTCCAACATCTCGCAGCACTCCGATGGAATGTACATCGACGACATTTCCTTCGTGTTTCTCACCGGAGTTGCAGAAGGTGCGGAGACGTCGATGCGCCTCTATCCCCAGCCGGCGGCTACGTCCCTGGTGATCGAGCTGCCTTCGGCCGACCCGATCTCGGCCTGCACACTGCGAGCGATGGATGGCGTCATCGTGCAAGCTGCGTGGACGCAGATCGGCCGTTCGGTGGTGATGGACACGCGATCCTGTTCAACAGGCGTGTATGCATTGCGGCTGGAGCGGGGTCAGCGGACCACGGATCGCTTGGTTCAGGTGGTTCGCTAGATCGCTTTGAGGTCGAAGCTGATCGTTGTACCAACGTTCGGCTCGCTCTGCACGCTGATCGGAGCATGATGGGCTTCGAGGATGTGCTTCACGATCGCCAGGCCCAGACCGGTGCCGCCAACGGCACGGGATCGGTCCTTGTCCACCCGGAAGAATCGCTCAAAGATGCGCGCCTGTGCCTCCGGCGGAATGCCGATGCCGGTATCGGCAACACTCACGCGCACTACGGTACCGCGGCGCTCGGCCTTCACGGTTACCGAGCCCCCTTCCCGATTGTACTTGATGGCATTGTCGATCAGGTTGGTTACCACCTGCGAGAGGCGCTCTTTGTCTCCGAAGACCTGCAGCATGGTCTGCTCCTCCACATCCAGCACCAGCTGGACCTTCCGCTGGGTGGCACGGATCTCTACACTGTGCACCAGGTCGTTCAACAACGCGGTGATGTCGAAGTAGCGAAAGCTCATGCGGAGCTCGCCGGACTCGATCCGGGAGATGTCGATCAGGTCGCTCAGCAAGGCGTTCAGACGCAACGCGTTCTGGTAGGCCTTGTCCAGGAATTGCCGGCTGACCTGTGGATCGTCCAGAGCACCGTCCAACAACGTCTCCAGGTATCCCTGCACACTAAAGATCGGCGTTCGCAACTCGTGCGACACATTGCCCACGAATTCACTGCGGACCCGTTCCAATCGTTTCATTTCGGCGATGTCTCGCGTGGCCTTCTCGGCCAGGCGGTTGATGGCCCCCGCCACGATCTTGACTTCGGTCAGGGCCTGGTCGTCCAACGTGATGCGACCGTTCACCGCCCCCTCCACGATGGCCTGCGTCACATCCGTGATGCGTTGCAAGGGATACATCACGGACCGCTCCAGCGAACGCACGTGCAGCAGATGCACCGCGATGCCCACCGCCAGGATCATCAAGAGGAAGAGTATGAGTCGAAACCATCCGATGGCCTCGGCCGCCGCCGGTTGATACGTTCCGATCATGGCCGCGAACAGGGCTACCACACCCATCACGAGGGCAGTGGTCCAGAGTGCCGTGGTCCGATGGAAAGGGGCTCGTGTGCGGGCGGGGATCGCCATGGCCACAAATTAGGCCACGTGCTCGCGAAAACGGTATCCGACGCCCTTGACGGTTTCGATCCAGGCGGCATACTCGCCCAGCTTTTCGCGCACTTTGGACACGTGTACGTCTACCGTTCGATCGATCACGTACACACTCTCTCCCCAGATCCGGCGCAGCAGCGCTTCACGCGTGAACACTTTGCCTTGATTGGCTGCCAGGAAGGCCAACAGCTCGAACTCCTTCTTGGGGAAGAAGACCTCTTTGCCGTCCACGCGGACCGTATAGTTCTGCCGGTTGATCTCCAGAGCGCCCACCCGCAGGATCTCGGGTGCTGCAATGGTCTCGGTGCGCACGTTCTCGGCACCCCGACGCAGGATGGTCTTGACCCGAGCGATCAGGACCCGCGGACTGATGGGCTTCTGTACGTAGTCGTCGGCCCCCAGCTCCAGGCCCAGGATCTGATCGATCTCGCCGGATTTGGCCGTCAGGAACATGATCGAGATCGGCTTCGTGTCGGGGTGCTCCCGCAGGCTCCGGCAGACCTCGAATCCGTCCATCCCGGGCATCATGATGTCCAGGATCACCAGGTCGGGCTTCTGTTCGGTGGCCGTCTGAACAGCATCCAGGCCGTTGGAGGCCGTGAGGACCTTAAAGCCTTCCTTGCTCAGATTGTAGGAGATCAGATCGACGATGTCCTGCTCGTCGTCCACCACCAGGATGGTCTTTTCCATGCGTGCGGTGCTTTGTGTGGTGTGGGGTTTTCAAAGGTAGGGGGCTGGTCGGTTACGTTCCCTTTAAATCCTCGTTACATCGGGGTGGGTAACAACGTCTGAACACGTAAATTCCAAGGTAGTATGGCGTGGAGTCCCCATACCCGCCGGTCCCGGCTCCTGAGCCACCTCGGACCGCTTCTGCTGCTTGCCGTGATCGCCTTCACAGCAGGTGAGCAGGCGCATGCGCAGCGACGATCCTGGAACTGGTATTTCGGCTCTCAGGCGGGGGTCACCTTCCGCAACGGCATCCCGGAACCGCTTACCGACGGCGTGATCGATACCGACGAGGGATGTGCCGTGTTCTCCAATCCGGCCAACGGTAATCTGATGTTCTATACGGATGGCATGACCGTGTGGGACGCCAACCATCGCGTGATGCCGAACGGGACGGGACTCAACGGCGATTTCTCTACCAGCCAGAGCGCGATGATCGTGCAATGGCCCGGAACCACCGATCGGTTTGCCATTTTCACACCCGCGCCGATCACTACCACGCAGACTGGCTCACGATGCCTGTGCCTGATGTACTCGGTGGTCGACCTGTCTGCCAATGGCGGCTTCGGCGACGTTGTACAGAAGAACGTGCTCCTCGAAGAAGGGGTCACCGAGCATCTGGCCGCCACGGCCGATTGCGATGAGCAAGGATGGTGGATCATTGCCCGGCGCAGTAGTTCATCCGAATTCGTGAGTTATCACTTCACAGCCACCGGTATTGCGCCGGTACCCACGGTGTCTCCCGCTGCTTCCTTGCCAGCCATACGCGATGTAGGACAGATGCATACATCGCCGGATGGACGTCACCTGGTGATCACGGCACAAAGCGGCGAATCCCATCTCTGGAAGGTGCTCCGAACCACCGGCGAGATCCATAGCGGCATCAGCCTGTTCGATGGCGAGCTGGTTGGATCGACCTATGGAGCATCGTTCACGCGCGACAGCCGCAATGTGTATGTTTCCGCCAGCATCTCGGGTCTGCAGGTCGGCACGGTGGTCTACCGTTTTCGATTGGAAAGCGACAAGGGAGACTCGATCAGGGCAACACGCGAGTTTCTCGGTCTGCTTCCCGGGTCGACCAAGTTTGCCGGCATGCAGCTGGCATCGGACTCCAACATCTACATCGGGCGCCCGGACCAGAGTGTGCTGGCCCGGATCTTCGCTCCGTCATCGGCCAGCCCCGTGCTGCAGGACTCGGTCGTAGCCCTGAGCGGTGTGTGCCGCTCCGGATTGCCGAAGATCGTGGGGTGGCTCCTGGGACCACATCAACCCAACGACACGTCCTGTCTGGCTCCGCAGATCAGCGTGGAAGATCATCAGCTGTGCCAGAACGACTGCTACACGCCCACCGTGCTCTCGGCGGGAGTGGTAAGTCGCTGGGAATGGTCCGTGCCCGGCGCTATCCCACCTACGAGTTCGGCCCAGCGTCCACGTTTCTGTTTTCCGACACCCGGCCGCGTTGTTGGACGCCTGGTGGCCTCCAATGCCTCCGGCGCCGATACCTCGTACTTCAGCGTGGAAGTTCGCACGGGACCTCAGATCATTCTGGATCCGGAGAAGTTGATGTGCAAAGGGGGCTCGGTGGTCCTGAACGCCAGTGGTGCCGAGGGATATCGCTGGACGCCCGCCTCGGGACTGTCGGACACTACCTCGGCCGCTCCGGTAGCGTCGCCGGCAACGACCACGTCCTATCGGGTGATCGGCACCGACGCAGCTGGCTGCATTGATTCGGCCGAGGTGACGGTGCGGGTGGTGGATCTCAAGGCCGGACCGGATCAACGCATTTGCCTTGGCGCCAGCGTACGACTCACCGCAGAGAATGCCGAGTCCTATGTGTGGGAGCCGGCCGGCTCCCTTGATAACCCGAACCTGCAAAGCCCCCTGGCATCACCGATCACGACCACCGTGTACACGGTGACCATGACGCTTGGCAACTGTACACAGGTCGACACCGTGGTGGTGACCGTTGGATCTGACCTTGCCGTGGAGATCTCCGGTCCAACCCGCGTGTGCCCGGGCGAACGCGTACGCGTGGTGGCAACCGGCGGCTCCGGGACGTGGACGTGGAGCGGTGTGGGCGTAGAGCCTTCAGACAGCGCCAGCACCTTCGTTACGGTCACCACGCCAACATCGGTGATCGTGGCCCTGAACAACGGCGACTGCATCGCCTACGACACACTGGAGATCGGCGTGGGCGGCGGCCCTTCGCTGGATGTTCCGCCCGATACCTCGATCTGCCGAGGAGAGTCCGTTGCTCTGACCGTTCGATCCGACGCATCGTTCATTTCCTGGCAGCCACAGGCCAGCCTGAATACCGATCGCGGTCCGTCTGTTACCGCCACGCCCACCACCACCACCACGTACCTTGTGCTGGCCAGCAATGGCGACCAATGCAGCACCATCGATTCCATTCGCGTGGTGGTGCGCAACTCACCAACGGTCGATGCCGGGCCCGACAAGGGCTTTTGCGTAGGTGGCGCTGTACAGATCTCGGCCATCGGGTCTGCAGACACCTACACCTGGGAACCGGCCACCGGACTGTCCAGTGCTAGTGTGTCGGCACCCGTGGCCTTCCCGGATCAGACCACGCTGTACGTGGTCACCGCCGAGCGCGACGGTTGTATCGCACGGGACACCGTGTTGATCGAGGTCTCGGATGTTCGGGTGACGGTACGTGGTCCACGGACGGTCTGCATCGGCGAGCCCGTGGAGCTGATCGCCGAGGGTGCCTCCGTGTATCGTTGGGATCCGCCAACGGGATTGAGCGACGCGACCGTCGCCAATCCGATCGCAACGCCACTGCAGACCACGACCTATCGCGTGATCGGCGAGGATCGGTTCGGATGTGTCGACACTCAGTTCGTGACCATCGAAGTGATCGACACGCTTGGCCTGACCATCGAAGCGGGCGATGTTACGGCCGAAGCCGGTGCGACGGACGTGGGCATTCCGATCTACGTGAACGTAGATGCCGGACAGCTCCCGGTCACCGTCTCCCAACTGCGCGCGGCCATCGTACACGATGTAAGTGCGTTCCTTCCGGATTCCATCGAACGCGGTCAGATCGTGACCAGTGTTCGTGGGTCCGAGCGTGTGACCTACCTGGTGATGCGCGACGTGCGCATTGTGGCAACACGTCAGCGCGTTACCCTCCTCCGCGGTACGGCACTACTCGGCGAACTCGAGCTGGTGCCGCTAACGTGGGAGGACGTCTCGTGGTCGGGCCTGACCTGTCCCAGTGAAGATGCGCTTCCCGGGATCCTCACGATCACCGGATGCAACCTGCGAAGCCGCGTACTGCGCATGTTCACGCCCAGTACGGTTACCGTGGCTTCGCGTCCCGCCGATGCGGCTATCGACGTTTTGATCGAAGGGGGCGAACCAGGTGCGTTCACGGTAGAGCTTTGTACCACAGATGGACGCGTCGTGGCGTCAACGTCAGCGCATCGTACGCTTGGCCGTACTGAGGCCCTGGAGCATCGACTCGACATGTCGGCCGTGGCTTCCGGCGTGTATTTCGTTGTGGTCCGCACGCCGTCGGAGGTGCAGACCACACCAGTCGCCTGGGTACCCTAGGCTACGTACCCACGGCACGGCTGGCGGTCAGGTGCCGTATCTTTGCCGCCTATGTCCCGCTTTCGCTTCGTCTGCAGTGTCCTGTGGTGGATGCTCGCCGTATCCGCCGTTGCACGACCCACCGAGGAGGCAGACTCCCTGTCGGCACGCCGGATCACCGACAGCCTTCGCGCCGTGGATGCCCGGCAGGTGGTGGTCACAGGCACCCGCAACGAGGTACTGTTGAAAGACTCGCCCGTACGTGTGGAAGTGATCGGCCAAGAGCGCATCAAGACCACAGCCATGGTCACGCTTGGAGACCTTCTCAAGGAGCAGACCGGTCTGTTGATGACCGGTAATGTGCGCACGGGTGTTCAGATGAACGGATTGGGTCCGGACTACACGCTGATCCTGATCGATGGCCAGCCCATGGTAGGCCGCGTAGCCGGCATCATCGATCTGGACCGTGTCTCCGTTGGTAATGTGGACCGGATCGAAGTGGTCAAGGGGCCGATGAGCAGCATGTATGGCTCTGAGGCGTTGGCTGGTGTGATCAACGTGATCTCCAAACGTCCTCCCGACGGTATCAGCGGCTCGGCGCAGGTCCAGGCCCTTACGCGAGGTCCCATAGACTCCCGCGCCGAAGTGGGCTTTGCCGAAGGCAACGTAGAGATCTCCGGCTTCCTGAACTACCGCAATGCTCCGTCCTTCTCCCTACCGCTAGACACGCTGCAGATCCCCTATGCCGGCTACCAGGATGGAACGGCACAGGCCAAGGTGCAGGTCCGCGTAGACGACCACTGGAAAGTGCGCGGCTGGCTGCGCTTGTTCGGCACCGAAACGCGCGGCACCTTCATCGAAAGCGTGTTCGGACAGATCGCCGAGAACTCCGGCAGCGTGGAGCAATGGGACCTCTCCAGCACGATCGGCGCGGAGTGGATCTCGGGTCGTGCACGGCTGACCATGAATGCGTACGCTTCGTCGTACCAGGAACGCTACAACTTCGACGTCGCCCAAGGTGAAGGGGGCTTGACCGATGATCTACAGCGGCGCATCGCGCGGCTGTACACCCAATACGATCTGATCTTCGGCGAGTCCAATCGGATGACGCTGGGGGGAGAGTTTCTCTACGACGATATCTCGGGCACACGGTACACCCTGCCAGACGATCCTACGCGGACACCGTTCTACCGCACCGGTGTGGCCTTTGCACAGTGGGAAGGGCAACCGAACGACGACCTGTCGTACGTGCTCAGCGCCCGCTTCGACGGCAACAACGTGTACGGCAATGCCCTGTCGCCGCGCCTTTCGCTGCTCTGGAAACCCGGAGATCATCTGCGATTGTCGGGATCGATCGGTACGGGCTTCAAAGCCCCCGACTTTCGTCAGCTCTTTGTGGTGTTCTCCAACCGACTTCCCGGTGCGGGGTACGACCTGATCGGCGCAGCCCAACTGGGGAACGACCTGGAGCCTGAACGCAGTGTATCGTACGATCTTAGCCTGCGCTATGTGGATGGACAGCGCGACCTTTCGGCAACAACTTCCATTCTCTACTCCGCCGAGATCCGCGCGTTCCGAAACGACCTGCGCAACCTGATCGAGTTCTATCTGGCAGGCACGGTGGACGAACGCAACGTGTACAGCTACCGCAACTTGTCTCGAGCCTACACGCAAGGCCTGGAAGCCAATATGCAACTGGCACTCGGCGTTTCGGATGTGGGGGCCTTCTCCACCACGATCGGCTATCAGTTCCTGGACGCGGCAGACGTGGAAGTGCTGGATGCGATCGATGCGGGCACAGCAGGAACGATCGACAAGCCCCTTACCAGAGAGGACTACGGCGGACTCTGGAATCGGTCGCGTCACAGCGGCACGCTGCGGCTGCAGTACGACACCGAAGACCGCCTATGGAGCATGAACGTGCGCTTCCAGTTCGTGGGGCGCTACGGCGACGAATCGCTGGACAAGAACGGGATCGTGATCAGCGATCCGCCGCGCAAGGTGCTGGATCGTCCGGATGAGTACGTGCATGCGTACACCGTGATGAACCTGGCAGCCACTCGAACGCTGATGCTCGACAACGGCTGGCAGCTCACGATCGGAGCCGGTGCGAATAATCTACTGGATCAGTTCCACCCCACGCTGGTTCCGGGGCTGGTAGGGCGGCAGTACTTCCTGCAGCTGCGAGTGATGTTCCCGGGCCTCTAACGCACCGGGCTTTGAACCTTTAGACCGGCTTGAAGCCCTCGAAGGCTTGCAGGCAGTTGTGGCAGTAGTGTAGCGACCGGCACAACGTTGGACCGAAGGGCGACTTCAGCGTGGTGTTGTGGCTTCCGCAGTACGGACAGGCCGTGTTGTTCAGCACTTCCAGCTGAAGCTCTACCGCCTCGTCGTACGGTTCGGGTGGTGCCAATCCGTGCTTCAAGAGCGCTGCCCTGCCTTGTTCGGTCAAGCGGTTGGTATTCCACGGCTGGTCGTAGTTCACCTCTACCTCTACGTGCTCGATACCAAGCCCCCTGACAGCAGCTTCGGCATCACGTCGCATCACGTCGATCGCCGGGCACCCCACAAAGGTGGGTGTCATGGTCACCTTTACGTGGTGATCACTGCGCACCTCCACGCCCGTGATGATGCCCATATCGACCAAAGAGATCGTGGGGATCTCCGGATCCTTGACGGTATGCAGGGCTTCGAGGACGGTCTCGGTGGTCATCTTACCATTCGGCAGCAGGATCGATGCGGTACACTTCCGTCATCTCTTCCAGCAAGGGTTTGAGGTGTTCGGTATGATAGCCCTTGCGTCCACCCAGCACCGCTTCGGCGTTCTGTGGCAGGCTCAGACCGGCCTTGGCAACGGTATCGCTCACCATTTCCATCCAGGCGTGTTGCAGCGCGGCTTCGCCGGGGAATACGCCATCGGCGCTCAGAGCAGCATCGTCTTCGGTGGACTCGAACATGCCAAGGGCATAGGGCCAGGCTTCGTTCAGGGCCGACTGCATGCGAGCCTTGCTCTCCTCCGTCCCTTCGGCACCCAGCTGCACGATCCATGTCTGTGCGTGGAACAGGTGATACTTCAGCTCGCCGTATACCTTGCGCGAGAGTTTGGCAAGGGGCTCGTAGCTACTGGTGGATAGCATGCCGTATCGGAGATATTCAGCCGCATCGAACAGGTAGTGCCGCACCAAGGAGAAGTCGTACTCGCCGTTCGGAAGCTCTACGAACTGACTACAGACAAAGTCGGACTCCGAGCGGCCAAAGGCTTCGTTGTCCGGCGCCGGCATGCCGAAGTCGTCGTGCAGGATCTGATACAGTGCCTGGGCGTGACCCAGCTTGTCCTGTGCGATGGACGAGAAGGCGATATCCTCCTCGAGGATCGGTCCCATGCCGGTCCACTCCGAATGCCGATGGGCCAGGATCAGCTCATCGTCGGCCATGCGCAGGATCAGATTCTTGACGGCATCCTTATTCATGCGAGCTCTCTGCTTTCTGCGACTGTTTGAAGGCTTCCACCTTGTTGCGGACCATATAGGCTGCTACGTCGCGATACTTCTTCTCAGGTGTGGTCTCAAAAATGTCGGCGTCTTCGGAGCGCATCGTCATCACATCGGCAGTATTCACCACCCACAGATTCAGCGTTTGCCCGCGCCGTGCGTACTGTTCCTTGGCCAGGATCAGCGCCAGCTCTTTTGTGGGTGCGTGCACAGAGCCCACATGCGTGTGATGGGCTCCGCTCTTCTGTTGATGGAAGACTTCATAGGTCTGCAACTGATCAAGCTCGGGCTTGGGTGGCAGCTCTTTGCCATACTCCTGGTCGATCTCGAGTCGCGCTACGCGTGGATCGAGCGATGCGAATGTTGCCATAGACGTCGATGTGTTTCGTGAAGGCCGAAATTACGATTTATTCGGACAAGTCTGTCCGATTACCCCGGCTCAGCGCACCACGGATACCGGGAAAGAACGCACGCCAACACCGTCGAGTTCGACCACGGCCAGATACCGACCCGGAGGCACGGACTGCGTGGCGAATCGAAGGGTGCCGTGGTCAGCCCCCTCCCAGATCTCGGCGATGGCAGCGATCGCACCCAGTGCGTCCACCAGGATCGCGCGTACAGGTGCCATGGGAGCGATCTGCAGCTCGAAGGCAGCGTCGGCCGGCATCGGGTAAGGTGCCGACAGGTGGTGGGCGGTCCCTGCACGGTAGACGATGGTTTGCGTGGGGACGTCGCAGCGGGAGGAGCCGTTGTACAGGATCGTGGTCCCTCTGGACCGAACACCAAGGATCGTGGGCGAGCACGTGTCGGGGATCACCAGAGTGTCTCGCACCAGGCCGGAGTCGATGGCGGCACAGCACACCTGCAGCGTTCGCTGTTCGAGCGGCGGGATCACGATCGGGAACTGGTGCTGGGGCACGCTACAGAACACATTGCCGAGCAGAGCCGGGTCTCGGATCACCAGGTCTTCGGTCTCGGACCGGTTGGTGATCCGCACGTCTGTGCAGGCCATCTGGCCCACGGGGTGTTCGGGCACGACAATGGCGTTGTCGGCCGAGGAGATCTCTACGCCTACCTTGTTTCGGGTATTGAGCACGATAACGGTGGTACCGTCCGATGTTCCGATGCAGCCGAACTCATCTTCGACCGTGACCGTGTACACGCCGGCCGTACCAACGGTGATGCTGGGATCGGTAGAACCGGTGGACCATTGATACGACCGGTAGCCAGGAGGCGCTGTGAGGGTGACCGTCTCGTCGAGGCAGATGGTGGTACTCCGATTGGCTGTGATCGTGGGTTCCGGTGTTGGGTGCACGGTCACGGAGATGGTGGCAGCGGTCTTGGTGCAACCGTTGCTGTCCAGCGTGGTCACAGAGTATGTTCCCGAATTGCGTACGACGATCCTGCGCGTGGTGTCGCCGGTGGACCATTGCTGCCGAACGAACGCCCCCTGCAGGTCAAGATCGATCGAGTCGCCTTCGCAGACCTCCAGACGCGAGGCCATGATCGCTGGTCGATCGCCGCCAAAGAAGGCCACGCGGATCGTGTCTTTGGACTGCATGCAGGTACGATCGTCGTAGGCCGTGAGCACATACTCACCTTCGTTGGTCAGGTAGCGCACTTCGCCATTCACTCCGTCGGACCAGGAGTACGTGGTAAACCCGGGGGTAGCGGAAACCAGAACACTGTCGCCTTCACAAATGGTAAGAAGGGGCTCTTCGGGCGCCAGCTGCACGATCCGTTCCTTAGCGCTGAAGTCCGTGCGGTACAATCCATCTCCGCAGACCCATCCCAGGGTATCGGTAATGAACCAGATGTCGTCCATGTCGCCTTCGATGCCGCAGTTTCTCAGCACCCAGGTACGTCCGGCATCTTCGGTGTAGTACACCGAGCGATCATCGCCGGCAGCCCAACCGGTGCGTTCGTTGATCAGACAGGTGCCGAACATGTTGGCGTTGGTCCGGAACTCGTTCCAGGTGCGGCCATTATTCGTAGAGAAGCGGATCGAGCCCACGCCGCGCGTTTGTCCGTCGCAATCGGTACCCGAGGTGGGCAGAAGGAAGCTATTGCCATACATGGCCAACTCTTCGGTCCACACCTTTGATCCTGTACGTTGGTAGACCTGCCAGGTGCGGCCGAAGTCGGTGGTGCGCCAGAGCACACCGCTGCTGACGGCGTAGCCCACACCTGTACGATCGATGATCGCATCCGAAAGACCGCTGAAGGCCTCGTTGGCAAAGAAGAGTGTCCAGGAATTCCCGCCGTCCGTGGTCCGATAGAAGTACTGGACACTCCGTTCACAGCCCCCTACCAGATACACGCCTTCATTCTGGTTGATGAAGTAGCATCCCCAACCTTTGTCGTTCAGGGCACCGATCGGCGTAACGTCGCGCCATGAAGCACCGCCGTCGTTGGACTTATAGATCCCGGCGGGACCCGACGTATAGCCGATGCTTGGCGTAAGGAACTGGATGTGCTCCAGGAACGGCCGTGTGACACTCGTGCCGCGCCATGTCTGACCACCGTCGGTGGTGCGTACCACATAGCCGTCCAGACTGCACGCCCAGCCATACTGTGGGTTGCTGGGAAGGAACATGATGTCCAGATAGTACCCCAGGGCATATGGCAGCGGAAGGTTGGCTTTGACCCACTGCGCCTGGGCATCGAGCGCAAACAGCCCTACTGAGATCAGCAGGGCTGTAAGAACGCGTCGATATCGACGGATACGATGGTGCTCGACGTGGGACATGGACTTCGCGTTAGCGCATGATCACAGCCCTACCGGTTTGAATGCGTCGGCCATTGATCACCGCTACGGTATAGGTTCCGGAAGGCGCGGCCTCACCGGATGATGTGCGCCCATCCCAGACGTACACGAAGTGGTCGGTATTGGAACGGGTCTGCTCGGATCGGACCACGGAGCCCGTGGCATCCATGATCTGCACGGAAAGGGGCTCGCCGGCGGTCACCGGTACGGAGATGGTCACCTCGCCGTGAGCCGGCAGTGGCGCGATCTGCGCTGCGCCGTGTACGAACGCAGCTTCATTCACAGAGTTCGTACCCGACACCACGATCTCGATGGGTTCGAGCCATGCCCAGAAGTCGCCGCTCGGAACACCGTTACTGTTCACCGTATTCCCCACAGCGTGAAGGAAATAGGTGCCTTCTTCGGAGGGGGCTTTCCAGGTGAACTCGAAACGTGCTTCGCCATTCGCCATGGTCTTTGGGAACGAGTGTGTGAGTTGCCCTTGCGAAGCACGAAGGCCACTTCCCAGGCCCGCTGGTGCCAGGGTACCGGCGGCCATGTTCCCATTCAGTGCCGTTGCGACGGAGATGTTCACCCCCGCGGCCTTCTGGGAAGCGTGGCTTACCACTACGGTCAGCGTGGTGGTCGAGCCAGGTGCTACGGTCACGCGACCTTCAACCGCTTGCGCCAGTCTAACCGACACGGCAGACGAAGGCTGGGCACCATGGCACGTACCGGTGCCGCAACCGGCAGACGTGAGAGTGGACCGCTGCGTTACGCCGCTTGATGATGCCATCACGGTGGCTGGAAGAAAGAGCAACGATAGAACCAACAGTGTACAGAACAACCGATGCATACTGTCCAATGTAATTAGTGAATGATCTGAGATCGTGGTCGTACAGACCGCGCAGTGACGCCTTCGTTACAAAACTCCGAAGGTTAGGCTATAAACAACAAGGGGCGCACTTGCGTGCGCCCCTTGTGTTGTTTCTGCTGATCGTCAGGATTACTGACGGACCAGACGGATCGTCCAGCGGTGGTTCTCCGTGGTGACCACCACATTGTACACGCCGCTTGCCAGCGTGCCCATGTTCATGGCCTGCGAGAACATTCCGCCGTTTGCATTCACTGTATTCGTCATCACAACCTCGCCGATCATGTTGACGAGTTCGATCTGGACGTTACCCGTGACGTTGATCTCGCCTTCGATCGTGAACTGACCATTGGTCGGGTTCGGGAAGATCGAAAGTTCCGGAGCGTGACCGGCGAAGACATCGTCGTTCACATCCGTGAGGATGACGTCGAAGCCATCCGAGATCGAGGCACACGTGTTATTGTCGGCGATCGAGACGCGATACACACCAGGCTGGTTGACCACGAGGAAGGACTCCTCGGCACCCGGCATCATCACGCCGTTGCGATACCACTGGTAGGACTCAGCCACAACCGAGACCGCCTTGAGCGTGTCACCCGTACGGGCGATGCTCGGACGTGCCGGCAGCGGGAAGACCACCACTTCCGTCGGAAGCGAAACCGATTCGCAAGCTGCGTTGCTCGTAACCGTGACGGAGTAGTTGCCACCGTCTTGAACAACGATCTCGCGCGTGGTTGCGCCGTTCGACCAGAAGTACGTTGCGAAACCTTCCGGAGCGGACAGCTTCACAGAGCCGCCGTCGCAGAATTCCGTCGGGCCGTTAGCTGCAACGATCGGAGCGACAACCGGGCTGACCGTGATGATCACGGTATCCGATTCGCCGACGCAACCGTTAGCGTCAACAACCTGGCAGTAGATGGTATCCGATTGCGAGACCGTGATCGAGCGATCCGTTCCATAGCTGGTACCCGACGTGGAAATCCACGTGTAGGAGACGTAGCCAAGCGGAGCACGAACTTCGACCTCTTCACCCGAGCAGATCGTCGTGGAACCCACAACCGTGAGAACCGGCGACGGCTTCGGATTCACGAACACGTCAACTTCCGTGGACGTACCCGTACAGCCGTTGTTATCAGCAACCGTTACGGTGTAGGAACCGGTTTCGGAGACCGTGATGGACTGCGTGGTTTCGCCGGTCGACCACAGGTAGGCGTCAAAGCCAGCCGGTGCCGTAAGCGTTACACTGCCGCCTTCACAGAACGTGGTCGGGCCGCTGACCGTGATGATCGGCAGGCTGTTCGGGAACACGTTCACCGTAACGGTGTCCGAGTTGTTCGAGCAACCATTGGCATCCGTGACCTTCACCCAGTACTGACCTGTGGTGCGGACAACGATGCTGCGAGCCGTTTCACCGGTCGACCAGACATACGAAGCGAAGCCGATCGGAGCGGTCAGGGTCACATCGCCGCCCTGGCAGAAGGTCGTCGGTCCGGAGACCTCGATCATTGCCGTCGGCAGTTCGTTCACCGTCACACTCACGCGGTTCAGGACCGTACAGCCGTAGGTGTTCGTTTCCGAAACCGTCAGGTCGTACGTACCCGGTACCGTCCACTCGACCGTCACATTCGGCGTGCCTTGGCCGCTGCGGATCACGTTACCACCCGTCACCGTCC
Organism: bacterium; assembly: GCA_024711065.1. Taxonomy (GTDB): domain Bacteria; phylum Bacteroidota; class Ignavibacteria; order Kapaibacteriales; family Kapaibacteriaceae; genus OLB6. The sequence goes on along the minus strand of JANJTN010000035.1, from coordinate 32,771 downwards.
AGTTGTAGACGTGACCCGGATAACCCGGCGTGCTATACGTGTGCAGAGCGTTGTGGCAGACCGAGAGCGGACCACTGATGTCCGGCGTCGGGATCGGGTTGATCGTGACCGACTGCGTGAACTGGCTGGTACAGCCGAAGGTCGACGTCAGGCGGATCGTGATCGTACCAACCGTCGGCGTGGTGCCGGCATTGAACCAGCGAACGCTGGTGCTGGTGCCGGTCGACGAACCAACGATCTGACCGTTGCTGGACACCGTCCACTGATACGTCACGAAGCCTTGAGCCGAGCCTTGGGCCGGAGCCGTGGTCGAGTAGGTCGTGATGTTATCCGTAGCCGGGGTCGTGTTCAGATCCGTAGCACAGACCGTGAAGTTGCCAATGATGTTCGGCGTCGGCGGATCCGGGCGGACCGTCACATTCATGGTGGTGCTATTGATGCAGCTCATGCTCGGCAGAACGTCCGTGACCCATTCCGTTACCGACACAGAGCCGGCAATGGTGTTCGGCCAGTTGGTGCTGTTCCAGCGAACCGTAAGCGTATTCGTGCCTTGACCATTCAGGATCACGCCACCAACAACTGTCCAGTTGTAGCTATTACCAGCCACGAACGGCGTGGTGTACTGCTGAACACTGTTGACGCATGGGTTCACCTGACCAGTGATCGCCGGCGACGGTGTCGGACGAATGTCGATCGAATCCAGGATCGTGGTGATACAGTCGCTACCCGGCACTGTTTCTTCAACAGCGATGGTACCGATACCAGCCGGACCCCAGGTCACGTCGATCGTGTTGGTGTACTGACCCGTGATGATCGTACCGCCCGTTACCGTCCAGATGAACGTGTTACCGGCGTTCGCAGCATCAAGCGTGGTCGTGTACGTGTGCGTGCTGAAGTTACAGACGATGCCAGGGCGGCGTCCCGGAGGATTGCCATAGCCCGTCGTGCTCGTGATGAACGGATCCGGGATCAGGTTCACCTGAACGTTGATCGAGACCGTTGTTTCGCAACCACCAGCCACGTTCGTTTCCGTGAGCGTCATGGTGTGCAGACCCGGCTGGATCCACTTCACTTCGATGACGTTCGATGTCGGATAGCCCGTGATCGGAGCGAACACGTTAGCCGGCGTGATGGTCCACTCGTAGGTGTTACCAGCCACGTACGGCGTCTGATACACATGATCCTTGTTGATACAAGAGATCGTGGCACCGTTGATGTTCGGTTGCGGCGTCGGCGTGACCGACACGTTCTGGGTAACGGTCACTTCGCAGTCGGTACCCGGGCGCCAAACCTTGACGGTCAGCGTTTGCGTACCGGTCGACGTCCACTTCACGCTTACAAGACGCTTGTTGTTAATACCGTCAACGAACTCTCCACCGGTAACGGTCCAGAAGAAGTCATACTGGGCCGGCGTAGCCGTCGGAGCGTTGTACTCGTAGGTATACCCTTCGCAGGCGTGAGCCACGTTGCCGCCGTCAGTACGGACGATCTCGTCAGTATTGGGTGTCTGGCTGACCTCTACGCTCAGCGAAGCTGTAGCAAGACAGTTGCCTGATGCATTTGTCTCAGTCACAGTCACGGTCTGTGTACCAGCGGTGGTCCACTGAACCGTGATGGCATTCGAGGTGTTGCCAGAGGTGATCGTACCACCCGTTACCGTCCAGGCGTAGGTGCTACCAGCGTTGGCCGGCGTGGAGTACATCTCCACATCGTCCGTACACACCGTAGCGTCGCCCGTGATGGACGGAGCCGGCTGGAATTCGACGGTCACGTTCTTGGTGAGCGTCTTCTTACAGTTGGTACCGATCGTGGAGATCTCGACGTCAACCGTCTGGTTGCCGATCGAGGTCCACTGCACCGTGATGGCGTTCGTGCCTTGACCCGAAACGATCGAGCCACCGGTGATGGTCCAGACATAGTTCTGACCACCGATCGCGGTTACGCTGTACACTTCGTTCGAACCGTTGCAGACCGTAGCGTCGCCAGCGATCGATGTCTGGATCGGGGTCTGACCCACCGACACGCTCATCGTAGCCGTAGCCGTACAGTTGCCCGTTGCGTTGTTCTGCACCACCGTGATGGTGTGCGAGCCAGCGCTGGTCCAAGCGATGTTGATCGAGTTCGAATTGGTGCTGGTAACGATGTTGCCACCGCCGCTCAGCGACCAGCTATAGGAATGACCGCCAACAGCTGCCACGGAGTACGTCGAGACGTCGCCCGTACAGACCGGCGTCGGACCGGCGATCGACGGATTCGGCTGGTCTTCGACGGAGACGTTTTGAACGTCCGTCTTGGAGCACATCGTACCCGTGGTCGTTTCCTTCACCGTCAGCGTTTGGCTGCCGATCGTGGTCCATTCCACAACTACCGTATTGGTGTTGTTCGCACCGATGATGCTACCACCCGTGACCGTCCAGAGGTACGAGCTGGTACCGTTGTTCGGCGTCGAGTAGGTAATGGTTTGATTCACGCAAGCCACTGCCACGTTACCGGCCGGCGAGATGCGGCTTATGTCCGTGCTAGTCGGCGTCTTGCCGATGTTCACGGTCAGCGTAGCCGTTGCCGTACAGTTACCGTTGGTTTCCACCACCTGCACGGTGCGGGCACCGGTCAGGATCCACTCGATCGTGACCTCATTCGAGGTCGAGCCGGAGAGGATGTTGCCACCAGCGCTCGGGAGCGACCAGAGATAGGTGCTACCCGGCACAGCCGGCGTGGAGTACGAAACAATGTCACCCGTACAGACGGTAGCGCTGCCGGTGATGGCAGGAACCGGCTGATAGGTCACGCCAACGTTTAGCGTGGACGTTGCCTGGCAGTCGCCCGTGGCATTCTTCTCTACCACCGTGATCGTCTGCGTACCAACGTTCGTCCACTGGATCGTGGCTTGGTTGGTGGTGCCGCCGCTCACGATCGTACCGCCCGTCACTGCCCACTGATAGGTAGCGCCGGTATTGCTCGGTACACTGTAGATGATCGTAGAGTTGTTACAAGCCTGGTTGGCCGGGCCAGCCGGGCTCACACGCGTGATCGTAGCCACTTGCGGTTGATACTTCACGGACACCACCAGCGAGGCGCTGGCAAAGCAGCCACTCAACGTGTTGGTTTCCGTTACTGTGAGTGTCGAGCTCAACGTGTTGCCCGGGGTCGGGTTGTTGAACTTGACCATCACGCTATTGGTGTTCTGAGCGCTGGTGAACACACCGTTGCCCGAGATCACCCAAGCATAGGTGTTGCCAGCGATGTTCGGCGTGCTGTAGCCATGCTCCGTTGTGCCACAGACCGAGTTCGGACCTGTGATGGTCGGAGCCGGCGTGTTCACGATGTTCACGGTTTGCGACACCGTGGTGGTGCACTGCGAGCCGGTGTGCCACTTCATGAGCGTGACCGTACCGGAGCCCACCGTGTTCCAGGTAACCTGGAGCGTAGCAGCTTCGTCCGAGCCAACGATCGTACCGTTGCTGACCGACCACTTGTAGCTGTAGTTCGGGTTGCCAGCGACCGGATCCGTGTTACCGTAGGTAATGGTCTGGCCAAGGCAAGCGCCGCCAACAGCACCACCGGCCGGAGCCGTGCGTGTGATGGTCGGGTTCGGCTTCTCGACGATCGTGATCACTTTCGACACGGTCTTGGTACAGTTCGTAGCCAACACCGTCTCCGTCAGCTGAAGCGTGAACGAAGCACCGCCGGTGATATCGCCCGTGAGCACGGTAGCGGTAGCCTGATTGGCACCACTCGTGATCGTAGCGTTACCAGCCGAGCCCACGTTCGTAACAACCCACTGGTACACGTTGTTCGGGGCGTTGTTCGCCGTGCTGTACGTATAGACACTGTTGTCGCAAGCCTTCTCGGCACCGTTGATGACCGGCGTCGGTGTCGGGTTCACAACCACAGCAAAGTCCGTGATCTCCATACAGCCTTGAGCAGAAACCTGCTTCAGGCGAACGAAGGCGTTCGGATTCGGGGTATCGTTCCAGTCTACCGTGATGGTATTCAGAGCGACGCCATTGCGCTTGGCGGTATCACCCACCACACCGTTACCGGTGCCGCCGTCGATCTTACCACCGATCACCGACCAGAAGTACTGGTCTGTCGGATAGTTGTCAGCCGTGTAGGCCACGTTCTGTTGATTCTGGCAGACCGATGCCGGACCAGCGATGGTCGGAACCGGCAGCGGATAGACCGCTACGTCCAACGTACGCGTGGTAGCGCAGCCACCATGCGAAGCCGGGAGCGTAACCGTAGCCGTAACCGTACCGATGCCAGAGCCGCCAGTGGTGTGCCACTCAGCAATGATGGTCTCGGTGAATTGACCGCTGCGGATGGCACCGGAAACCGTACCCGTCGGCATCGACCAGAAGAAGGTGGTACCAGCAGGGTACACACACGGATCCGGACGCTTGATGGAGTAGGTCTCGAGGTGCTCTTCGTAGCCACCGTAGATACAAGCCTGGTTGTCGCCAACGATAGCAGCGTCATCAACCGTCGGGTTGATCTTCACCACCTTGAAGGCCGTATCCGTACAACCATTGTTGTTCGTCACGATCATGCGGATCGTTTGATTCACAAAGTTGTAGGTACCGTCGCAGTTCAGGTTCAACACACCCCAGTTCACGGTATACGGATTGACCGTACCGTTGCCGGTGTTGTTGGCCGTGATCGGCGTGGTGCCCGGGTGAACCGGAGCCACCAGCAACCAGTCGTAGGTGGAGATCGGCGACGGTGTCACCGGTGCACCCACGAAGTCGGTTGTAGACGGGCCGCAGACGGAGTCCGGACCCGAGATAGCTGCAACCGGCTTCTCAAGGACATTGATATTCGTGGTGCCATACTGGATCGGGCAGGTCGAGGCCGGGATCGGACGCGTATACGTGCCGTTCTGGACCAGACGAGCTTCCACTTGAACGTTGGCAACAATGTTGTTCACGTTCGGGTTCATTGCCTGGATCAGCGTGGAGTTGAAGGCAACCGAAACGTTGCCACCAGTTCCCTGCAGGATCACTTGCGGGCTCAGATCCGTACCGTTCACGTTCACCTCGTACTCAACACCTGCTTGGGTGTTGGCAAGGTTCACCGTGATGTCCTCTTCCCAGCAGACCGGGTTCGGCGAGAACGTCACCGTCGGGTCCGTCGGGTATTCGAACACTTTCGCAGCTGCGGTCGTGGCCATATAGACCTGGCAACCACCAGCCGGCGGATTGAGCGGTGCCGGCGGAATAAGAGCCGAAACGCGCCATTCATAGTTGTTTACGTTCAGCAGAGGACCACCGGTGCCAATACCAGCCGTGGTATTGTCAACCAGCGTGATCTGACCGCCGTTGCCCATTTGGGCAGAGCCGGCGACCGGTGCCCAGCCACCAAGGGCAGGGAAAAGCTGACGACGCTCAAGCGAGTACTCAACGAATGTCTGCGTGCCATTGCCACCGTTGCCAACAAGCACTTGCACGTTGTCGCCGTCGCACACCAGAGCGGTGCTTGGGTCGATCACAACCGGCTTGTCGTCCGGCGTATCATAGACCGTGATCGTGATCACGTCCGTAGCTGTTCGCAGCCACTCACATGGGCCAGCGATGCCAGGTGCGAAGGCCAGATCCTTAGCCGTGATACGGAACACATGGTCCGTGGTCGGGCTGGAAACAATGTCGAGAACGCTCGACGGAACAACGATGTTGATCGCTGCACCCGTACCGGCCACCGGAGCGATGCCAGCATCAGCCCACGTTGCGCCGTTCCACTCTTCGACACGATAGCTGAGACCCACCTTGCTGCCCGACAGGGTCAGCGTTACCGGGTTGCCTTCGCACACCTTATCGTCAACAACGTTGGACGACGTGGTGAACGACAGCGGCACGTCCGGAATGATCGGCAGGTTCACGGTCGGCTCGATCGACGTAGCAAAGCACGGTGCCGGCGGTGCGGCATTCGGGTCGCTCGTGAACACAAGGTACTTCACCTTGCCCGGGTTCGGGCCGGTCCACACAACCGTTGCGCTCGTAGCGTTCTGCGTGGCTGTGGTGAACTGTCCAACACTGTTGCCAGCTTCAACGATGAAGCCGTTGGTGACGTACCACTGATACCAGTGACCAGCGATCGGCGAAGGAGCCGAGTACGTTACCGTACGCGTCGGCGTTACCGGACCGAGGACACCCGGATTATCGAAGTAGCCAGAGTCCACGCAAACGGCGTTGATGGTGATCGGTGCCGGTTGCGGGTTAGCCGGGGCAGCGTAGACGTCGATGTCATACAGCTGCACACGGTTACAGGTACCGTCGTTCACATCAAGCGTGATCACTTTCGTCAGGCTGGGTGCACCCCAGTCCGAGATGGTGATCTCACCAGTGCCAGGGTTGATCGCGTACACCAGACCACCCTGGTTGCTCGAAAGTGAGTAGGTGTAAGCAGCGTTGAAGTTGGTGATCTGATAGAACTGATCGTAGTTGTCGTCGCAGACCGGCGTTACGAAGTCAGCCACCGGACGCGTAGGACGTGGCTCGACCGTGTACGGGCCGTACGTGTCCGGACCATCCGTACAAGCAACGCCAGACCACCATCCGATATCGGTGATGGTCACATCGATTTCGAACTGTCCACCTGCCAGAATATCAGCCAGCGAAGAGTCGCCGATCGTAATGTTCCAGTTGAAGGTGTTCGAATATGCATTTGCATTTGTCAACGTCAGATTTGACGAACCGGTATAGGGCACCGTTGGACGCAGCGTTGCAGACCAGAAGCGATCTTGGGTCCATGGGAAACCTGTGGCATTCAACTGAATGTTGTAGTTACCACCAACACAGATCGGCGCCGGAACCGTTGGAGCAGCCGTTGCCGGGAACGGATTCACAAACAACAGTGCACTATTCGACTGAGAACAGGCTCCAGCCCCCGGGTTGGTCACGGTCACGCTCACGGAAGGGGCGTTAAATGCTACAGTACCTTGCACCGTAACGGTCGGCTGGTTGGCCGGGCCGACGATAGCGGCACCAGGACCAATGACCGACCAGGCGTAGGTAGCACCAGGAAGAATCGTAGCGTTCGGAGCAACCGAGAATTGCACCGTATTGCCAACGCACACATCGGTAAGACCCGGTGTGACATTCACAATCGGCTGCGGGTTCACCGTGATCGAGAACGTACGCTCCGTCACACAGCCGGCAACCGGTTCGGTTTCCGTCAGGCGCAGCGTGTACGTGCCAGCAGCACCCCAGTTGATAGAGACGGTCGGCAAGTTGGTAGCACCTACGAACGAAGCACCACCGTTTGCGCCAGGAAAGTTCCAATTATAGGTATTGCCACCGACCGGGCCGGTGACGTTATATACGTGCGGTCCGGTGCCGGCACACGGGTTCCCGGCAAGACCGGTGTTGTAGCCAGGACCAGAGATCGTCTTCGGCGTTGGCGAAGCGGTGACGGTAACATTCTGCGTAACCGTCTTCGAACATCCCGTAGCAACGATGGTCTCAGTCACAGACACCTGGTTCACACCAGGAGACGTCCAGCGAACTTGCTGTGTTCCACCGGCACCTAGCGGGTTGTAGCTGGCTGTCGAAAGGCCTGTCGAAACAAAGATGCCGTTCGACACAGCCCAGTCGAACTTGTTGGCAGCACTCTCAGGCGTGACCGTGTACGTGTACTGAGCCAGGTTCTGACCGTTCGTGATCGGACCGCCGATGTAGGTACACTGTAGAGCCGGAGCCGGAGCCGACAGCGACGGGTTCGGCTGATTATTCACCGTAACCGTGTGGAACGTGTGAACAGTAACGCAGCCGCCAGAGGTGGTTTCCGTTACCTGCACGCGATACGTGCCAGCACCGTTCCAGTCGATCGTAGCCGAGTTGTTATTCGGCGGAGCACCCGTGACCAGGTTGTAGGTGCCAGGACCGGCAGCGATCGGTGCATTGACCGTGTTGGTCACAGTCCAGTTGAACGAAGAACCCGGGTGGGTCAGCGTAACGCCGTACGTGCGGGTTTCGTTTTCGCAGACGATCGACGTAGCGCCAGCAGCCGGAGGAACAGTTTGTACCACTTGCTGGGCAGCAGGAACGCCGTTGATGAACACCGAAGTTGCTGCAGAGGCCAGGCCAACGCAGGACTTGTTCGAGCCCGGAGAGCCAACAGAGCCGCCCGTACCGTTCGAAGCGGTCACCACGAGCGTGGCGGTCACGTCTGTTGTGGAGTTACCCCAGGCGATCACTACCGTGTTGCCGGTCTTGGTGACCGTCTGTGCACCAGCCACAACGGCAACGCCGTTAATGGTGGTTCCAGCCGGAGCACCACTCAGCTGCCAACGATAGTAGGTGTTGCCATCCGTACCAACAGCCGTAGCCGTGTAGGTGCGAGATGTACCGGCGCAGGGGTTGCCAGAGGCACCCGGCAGAGCCGGCGGATTGATACCACCGTTGTTGGCTCCCGAGCCGGTGATCAGCGGCTGATCCGGTGTGCGGTAGGCCGTGAACACGCGCGTGTTGCTGCCGGAGCAGAACGGATCCACCGTCAGGGCTTCCGTGACCTGTACGGTCAGGGCAGTACCACTCGGGTTGAGGAGCGTGTTGTCGAAGGACATCGTGGTGGAAGCAGCAGCGTTCGTTCCGTTCGGTACAAAGCCGGTGATCGCTCCACCAGGACCGCCTGTCTGGGTCCACGTATAGCTGTTAGATCCGTTGGCCGGAACCGAAGCCGTTGCCGTCGATAGACCGCAGGCCGGTGCCGATACGGTCGGTTGCGGCGGTGCCGGGTTAGCCACCACTTCGTAGACCACCGTATTAGAGGTTGCCTGGTCCGTGGTACAGTCGTTGTACTCGTAGGTTACGACGGCACTATAATTATGCGTTCCCACCTGGCGATGTGCCACCGGGACGTTAAAGTTCACCAGCGAGTTGGCCGGAACCGGTGCGTTGATCGGTCCAACCGTACCCATCAGGGTAGCGCCACGGAAGTACTGGACGGTAATGTCAGCATAAGGTGCTGCAACTACTTGACCAACCGACTCCCAAGCTGCATCGTTCACAGCGCCAAAGGCAACGTTGTCTACGTTGTAGGCGGCTTGGCCGCGCGTACCGCAGGAGTTCTCATAGCCGGCATAGACACCGTATACACCACCCGGCTGGGGCAGCTCGTCGATCCGCCACTCGATGCGGTTTGCGTTCGTGCCGTGGTCGGCAGCATAAATGATCACCTGGAAGGTAGCCAGGTTCGCCTGGAACGGGTTCACATACGGAACCGCGTCAAAGGTGATCACGAGGATATCGCCGTTGCCATCGTTCTGAACCTGCCACCAGATGTCGCCACCGGCGTTCGGGTCCAGGTCTACGTTGGCCAGGATGATCGTATGATTCGGAGCAGCGGCATCCGGCACACCGGCCGGAATGATACCCGTAGCGGCGTTGTTGTTGATGAAGGTGATGAAGCCGTTCGAGCTGACGTAGAAACCGTCGTTCGAAAGGTTCAGAGTCTGACCGTAAAAGTCGAACTCAAAATCACCACCACCACCGTTCACCGTTTTGGCGGGGTTCTGCTCACCCGATAGCTCGTCGTCGCCGAGCACCAGGTCGTTAACAGCGCCGGCGGCATTGCCGACCGCTGCCTGCGCCACCAAACCGCCGGGCCATGCAATGGCGTTCACGGCTGCCGGAGCAGGAGTTTGACGGTTCGTTACATCCGCAGTGAGCTGAATGTTCACCCCAAAGCACTCAGGCGAGGCCGGGGTGGCACTCAACGTCACTTGCGACTGTAGACTCGGCGGCGCTACGGACCCTAGCAAAATTGCTAGAAGGAACGTCAGCACCGCAAAGCCGGAACGCGAGTGCGCATTCCTGATCGCGGAACCAAAGGACGTCATACGATCCTCCGAAGAAGTGTAATGATTGATACTGGTTATTCCTGTTAGATGCTTCATGTGCGACCCTTCGGCCGTAAACACCAATGGGCGCTCGTGGCGCCGTGGTTTTTCAAAATTGTGCGAACCGGGATTCCCCGATCCGGCCGAAGTGTACCGATCGATCATATGCTGCTCGTAAACCGTTCCTGTCCATTGTGAGATACGGAACGGCGCAAACCACTCCCCACCCTGGAGAGCAGTACATGAATAGCGGCGCTAAAATACCGCGATGCATCGTATGCGCCAAACACGAGTTCATCACATCCGAAAGGATGCGCAGAAGTGCCTACGTGTTGAAACGAATACGTCATGTCCGGCCCGTTATCCCGTTAATCCGATATGAACTTGTCGTCTGTGTAACGAATTGCACAGACTGACACCCTACGCAGACACCGAATGCCCATAACCACGCGGTTTGGACGTCGGATGCCTTTGCAGCCGAGGTACCTACTCAATGTCCGTGCCAAAATCACCAAGTGGCTTGTAACTATTTACTGGAAAGGGGCTTGCGCTTCGTCTTCAGCTGCCCGCTGAGCCCGCATATGCTCGATATATGGCCACAAGGCCTGCTTCAGATCCTCGATCCCCTCGCCGCTGACGGCCGAAATGAGGCGCGCCTGCAGACGCTTCGTTGCTTCAGCTTGTTCCAAGGATTCCCGTTCGTCGTCCATCAAAACGTCTACCTTGGTCAGACACACCATCGAGGGCTTCTCCAGCATAGCGGGGTTGTACCGCTGCAGCTCCCGCCTCAACGTCGCCAGATCGGCTTCGGAGTCGGGACTCTGGCTGTCGACCAGGAATAGGAGGACGGCGGTGCGCTCCACATGACGTAAGAACTGGTGTCCCAAGCCCTTACCCTCGCTTGCCCCTTCGATGAGTCCGGGAATGTCGGCAATGGTATACGACCTCGACTCCCCCGCGCGGACCAATCCGAGATTGGGCACCAGGGTGGTAAAAGGGTAATCGGCGATCTTGGGACGAGCTGCACTCAGCACACTGATCAACGTGCTCTTGCCGGCGTTGGGAAAGCCTACTAACCCCACATCTGCCAACAACTTAAGCTCTAATTCAAGCGTAAGCTCCTCCCCCGGAGTGCCGGGCTCGGCATGGCGTGGAGCCTGATTCACGGAGGTCGCAAACTCGCTGTTGCCACGTCCTCCAAAGCCCCCTTTCGCCAGAACAACTTCCTGACCCGGACGCTCCAGGTCTGCGAGCTGTTCGCCGGTGTCCTTGTCTCGGATCACGGTCCCGCATGGAACGCGAATGGTGATGTCTTCGCCGCTTCGACCGGTTCGGCGGTTCTTACCACCGGGATTGCCGGCCTTGGCCTTGTAATGGCGCTTGTACGTAAAGTCAAGCAGGGTACCGAGTTGCGGGTCCGCAACAGCCACTACATTGCCGCCATTGCCACCGTTGCCACCGTCGGGACCTCCCTTGGGTACATACTTTTCCCGCCGGAACGAGATGTGTCCGTTGCCGCCATCGCCAGCCTTGACGTGGATCGTGGCGGTATCGATGAAATTCATCGGAAGGCCTTATTGAGTGCGTGAGCCAACTCCATGGCCACGGCATTATTGGGTTGAACACCCTGGCGAATGAACCAGCGATCCAGCTTGGCCGCGCCGATCTTCCAGGTCTCGCTGCCAAGTACTTCGCCAAGCAGCGCCTCGAACTCACCGTCTTCGCCCCCACACAGTCGCTTGATGAATCGTTGCCGCGTGGCTGCGTCGATATCCGCTCCGAACCGATCGTACCGAAGGTCGAAGCTCGTAGCTGGTAGCTCGCTACTCGCTTCTTGCTGCTCGCTACTCGCTACTCGCTGCTCGCTACTAGCTTCGTGCTGCTCGCTGCTCGTTACCGGTCCCTGGATCGCGCCCGACTCGATCTCGGAGATCACGAAATCGATCACATCCAGGAACTTGCTTCGGGTGAGGATCTTGAGGTTCTCGCGATAGAGCATGCGCTCCAGCGTTTGCGAGATGGGGATCGCCCCCTTGTCGTCCAGAAAGATGATCACGGCCTCGGTCGGAACTGACTCCGGCGGGAGTTCGGTGTTGTGCTCGGCGAACCAGTCGTAGAGTGGCTGCAACAGCTCCACAAATTCGTCTTGCGACTGGTCCAGGATGGCGTCGTTGTCGACCTTCTCGATGATCCGCTCGAACTCGACGATCGACAGGATCTCGTACGAGCTCACGGAATCGGTGCGCCGTGCGTCGGCCCACTGCCGGATTCCGTCCGTGAGGTACTGATAGTCGTGAAAGTAGGACAGCCGCAGCAGGACTTCGTTCAGGGGCTTGGTGGGCTCGCCGCGGAATACGAACCATTTGAGGCTGGTGCGTGGACGGCAGAGAAAGTTCAACCGCGTCTTTACGGCGGCTTCGATCGTGGCATTCAGCTCCTCATGATCGAACCGCGCATGGCGCAGATAGGCATCGTCCAGCTTGGCAAACAGCTCCTTGAAGGGCCCCGCCGTAGTGTCGAAACGTGGGTTGGACGTGCGTAACGCCCGCTCTTCGTGCAGCCACCAGGCCACTTCGGCACCGAAAAAACATCGATACGCAGGATGCACGGCGCCATTTCCCAGGATCGACTGCAGGGATACATACGGATCCCGTGTCGAGACCAGGTCCCGAAGGCCCTTCCGAGCCCGCTCTAATTCTCGTTCGAACATGTCTTCCGGCGTTGATGCTGCCGGCGAAGATACGGAGCCCTTCTTCAATACCCTGCCACGCCGAAGCGCTTGCGGGGCGGCACAACCTCCTGCGGATCCGGATAGCGGGTCTCTTCGACCACCGGTGCCGGCGGCAGGTGATACAGGTCCACACTGGGCAAGGGGCTTGCCGGTACGTAGCTGACCACCGGCGGTGTGGGCCGGTCAGTAAGCTGCGTGATGGTGGCGATCACGGCCAGGAAGGCCGCCACGATAGCCAGACCCCACCAATGCGTCAGGGGGCCTTTGGCTGCGCGGCGCAGGACGGTCTGATCGAAGTCGGCCGGGACGTCGGCCGATGGGAGCGACTGCATCCAGGCGCGATACAGCACCTGCTTGTCGAAGTCGTCTCCGGGCGGGATGGTCGGGACAGCGTTCATGATACGGTGGTGGAACCGAACAGCTCGTCGTACAAGCCCTTGAGTTCCTGCTGAAGTTGTTGTCGGCCCCGGTTGATCCGGCTCTTGACGGTGCCCAGCTCGGTCTCGGTGACCGCGGCGATCTCTTCGTACGACATCTGCTGAATGTCCCGCAGGATCACCATTTCGCGATAGCTGGGAGAAATGCGCATCAAAGCCTTCTGCACTTCCTGGGCGATCCTGGTTGCATCCACGGAATCATCCGGACGGTACGATTCGTCTGGTACATCCCATTGCTCGTCGTCGTCCGACTTTCGAAACGCTTCCTTGAGCGTGGTCCCGTTTCGGCGTCGGTATCGCTTGAGCTCCGAGCGCGACAGGTTTGCCGCGATCGTGTACAGCCAGGTCGAAAACTTGACTTCACCTTTGAATGTGTGGCCAAATCGGTACAGCCGAACGAAGGTCTCCTGAGCGATGTCGGTCGCGTCGTCGTAGTCTCCAATGAAGCGGTAGACAAAGGAGAGGATCGGCTCCTTGTACCGCCCCATCAGATCAACGAACGACCGTTCGTCTCCGCGAAGGAACTGCTCCAGCAGCTCTTCGTCCGATGGTATGGTCCGACGTTGTGCCACGTTGTCCGACACGTTCTACTCCTGCCTGTGTACAAAGTTCCCAGATCTACAGCACCAGACGCAACACGTCGGTAAGCCGTTCTACGGGAACGACGTTCGGCGACGTGGGTTTGTTGGTCATCGGCACGTAGATCGTGGTCAACCCCAGCCGAACCGCCTCGGCCACCCGTTGCTCGAGATAGGCCACCCTGCGGATCTCGCCGGTCAGCCCCAGTTCTCCGACAAAGGCCACATTGGGGGGAAGGGGGCTCTCCAGCACGCTGCTGGCCAGCGCTACCGCCACACCCAGGTCGATGGCAGGATCCTGGATGGAGATCCCACCGGCAATGTTCACGAACACGTCGGCCTGGCGAACGGCGATCCCACCGCGCTTCTCCAACACGGCCAGGATCAGCTGCAGCCGCTTGGCGTCGTAGCCGGTACTCACGCGCTGTGGTACGCTATAGCCGCTGGCCGACACCAAGGCCTGCACCTCTACGAGCAGCGGGCGCGTGCCCTCGGCCACGGCCACGACCGCCGTGCCGGGCTCGCCAGCCCTGCGGTTGCTCAGCAGGACCTCCGATGGATTCGGTACCTCTTCGAGTCCCGTGCCCGACATGTCGAACACGCCGATCTCGTTGGTGGACCCATACCGGTTCTTCAGCGCTCGAAGAATGCGATAGGAATACATCCCGTCCCCTTCGAACTGCAACACGGTGTCTACCATGTGCTCCAGCACCTTGGGTCCGGCCAGCATCCCGTCCTTGGTCACATGCCCAATGAGCACCGTCGGGATCCCGGACCGCTTGGCCACCTTGGTCAGCAAGGCCGTACACTCGCGTACCTGCGCTACGCTGCCGGCACTGCTCTCCAACAGATCGGTCACCATGGTCTGGATCGAGTCGATCACCACCAGCGACGGTGCCTCGGCTTCGATCATGGCGGCAATGGTCTCGATCGAGGTCTCCGATGCCACCACAACGTTGCGCACATCAAGCTGCAACCGATCTGCTCGCTGCTTGATCTGATGCAGGCTCTCCTCGCCGGTCAGCACAAGGGCTTTTCCTCCGCCTTCCGATACCCTGGCAGCCATCTGCAGCGTAAGCGTACTCTTGCCCATCCCCGGATCGCCACCCAGCAAGACCACGCTGCCCGGTACCAATCCTCCGCCGAGAACCCGATCGAGTTCATGGATACCTGTGGGGATCCGCGGAGAGCGCTGGGTGTCCACCGATGCTAGGGTGATCGCCTCCGGTGCCGACCTCGGCGCACGCCCGCCACCCTTGCCACGAGCCGTGCGCTCCTGGACCTCCTCTACCAACGTCTCCCATTCGCCACACGACGGACACCGCCCCATCCACTTGGGGGCCACGTGTCCGCAGTTGGTGCATCGGTAGACGGTCTTGGTCTTCATAGGGGCGAGGGGCGAAGGGCGAGGGACGTAGGGCGAGGGCTAGCTGTATCAACAAGGAACCACAGGCGATGTGCGGATGTTTGCGACGCAAAGGTAGTACATTCGATCAGTGACAACTCCAACGCCAGATATCGACGCAGCGTACGAAGTGTGCCGACAGGTGACCTTTACGCATGCCAAGACGTTCTACTTTGCCTCGCACTTCATTCCACCGGTGAAGCGCAAGGCCTGCTATGCGGTGTATGCGTTCTGCCGATATGTGGACGATATCGTGGACGTGGCGATGGAGCGGGGCGATGTGACGCGCGAGGATGCCGTTCGCCTGGTGGAGCAGTGGCGTTCGGAAGTTGGACGCTTGTACGAAACCGATGCATCAGCCCCTTTCAGTGAGGAAAGCAAGGTGTCGCGAGCTGTGCTTCGAGCCTGGGAGGACACGCTGGAACGCTACCATATCCCACGGCACTTGCCGGAAGAGTTGATCGAAGGCGTACTGATGGATACCACCATCACCCGGTTCGACACGTTCGATGCATTGCGAGAGTACTGCTACAAGGTGGCGTCGACAGTAGGCCTGATGACGTCCGAGATCTTTCAGTACTCTTCGAACGACGCGATCCCGTATGCGATCGATCTTGGTATCGCCATGCAGCTCACAAACATCATACGCGATGTGAAGGAAGATGCTGTGCGTGGCCGCATCTATCTGCCGAAAGAAGAACTCGATCGATTCGGCGTTTCTGAGGACGAAGTGCTGCACCACCAATGGTCGGACCGATTCCGATCGCTGATCCACTTTCAGGTGGAGCGTGCGGACCGCTATTACGACAGTGCCAACAAGGGTATACCGTACCTTGATGCCGACAGTCGGCTTACGGTGCAGTTGATGAGTACCAACTATCGGAAGATCCTACGCGTGGTCGAAGGCATGGACTATCGGATCTTCCAGCGTCGCGCCAGTACGTCGTTCGCGCAGAAACTGGCGTCCATCCCTACGGCATGGCTGGCCGTTCGGAGGATGTGATCACTCGTAGTAGTAGGCGATGTCCCGCAGTGTGAACTGACCGTACTCAAAGTCGCCGCCATCCAGGTTCCACACGAAGTCGACCTCTGTGGGGATCATGATACCCTCTACTTCGCGATACTCCTTGCACTCCAGTGTGAACTGGGTCTGCTCGAACCCGCTACGGTGATCGCGATACTTGCTGTTGGTGATGATCTTGTCGACCTGGCCGATCTCGTTCACATGGAACGTGGCCTGTACTACGGTGTCTTCATCGCGCAGCACGGCACGGGCTGTATGGTCGTCGATATGCTCCCAGCGTAATGCCCGTGTGGGCAGCAGTCCCGTGGGCAGCCACACCAGATCGCTCAGAAAGCGGAACAGCATCGAATGATCCGTTTCAGCCCCTTCCATCTCGCGGAGCGTGATGGCCCCGAAGAGCTTGAGGTGTCCGTGGCCCTCGCCGTGAAGAAAGCTCAGCTTGGCGGTGCGCCACCACACGGGGTTGTGGGTAAGCATGGCATCCCACACAAAGCCCGGCTCCATACCAGAAATGTACTCGGTAGCTCGAACGGTGAACCAGGGTCTGTTGGGACCGTGACGGAATCGAGCACGAGCCTTCAAGACCGCGTAGCGGATGTTGGGTTGGCCTTCCTTCATGGCATAGTGCAGATACCTCTGCACGGCCACGGGTAGCCGTTCGGAAAGGGTCGCAGAAAAGTGCGGCATGTCCTGCTGTCCGATCGAGCGGAGCAGCCGCTTGATCCACCGGCGCACGAAGAGTCTGGACAGGATAGCGCTTGCCGCCCAGAGCACCAGGATCGTGGCCAGCACGGTCAGCAGTATGAACGGCAGTTTTGGAATGTCCATCATGATCCCGTTTCCCACGCTCGAAGACGTTTCGACCAACCAACAACAAGCGGCATGGCCGCCAGCCAGAACATCATCAGCGGAATGAGCTTGAAAATACCACGGCGCAGGGTCTGTTCCACGACGGCGGCGGTGAACACCGTGCCAACAACGGTCAAGGCCAGCAGGATCGATGCGATCCAGACCAGCGGCAGTAGCGGACGCAGTGTGCGGTTCAGGATCAGGCTGCCGACCAATCCCAGTGCGAACAAGGGAAAGGTCCAGCCCCAGAGTTCGGGTTGCACGATCACGGAGCTCCACAGATCACCCGCTACCTGTCCGAATCGTTCGAAGCTGAACATGGTCAGTTCCGAGGCCGTGTCCGGGCGCACCGGTAGCACCACCGGAAGGTAGTATCCGTTCCACAATACAAAGGTGGCAAGCCCGGCACCGGCAGACAGGCCCAAGGCCCGCCACATCGTGCGGCGCTCCACGTGGTTCCAGAGCACGGGAATGGACGCAAGCAGACCCATGAACACCACCATGATGGTCTCCGTCCTGGACCACGCCGCGGCAGCGAACAACACCGCTGCAAGCGCCCAAGCCTGCACCTCTTCCCGTTCGGCCGATGCGGTGAGCAGGATCACTGCCGACGATAGGAACACGGCATTTAAATAGTCGGTCTGCAGCAGGTAGGTATAGCCCAGCATCTCCGGCGTAAGGATCGCCAGCAACCAGAGCACACCGGCGATCACCGGATGAGCCCACATCCGCATGGCGTTGTACAGGAATGCCGAAAAGCAGATCGCACTTACGGCCAGCCATACCTGTCCGTAGCCAAAGCCGAGCAGTCGGTAGATCACCTGCATCAGCATAGCAAAGGGGGCATAGAACGGCTGATTCGATAGATGTCCGGCCAGCGACGGGTCCGTGAAGACGCGGTTGTTGATCGTGCCCTCCACCACCGTTTGCCGCGCTACCAGATCGATCCCAGCCATGGCATCGAACGGCGTGACCGGCCAGAACCAACTGGCCCAGGACACCACGTAGCCCACGATCGCACCGGCGATGATCACCACCAGGTCGGCCATGGACAACGTCCACCGCGGTGCGGCCAGCAGCTCGCGATACCACGCCATCACCACGGGCCACCGCGCATGAGCAACCACCAACATCACCACAGCCGCCACGGTGATCGATACCTGGCCGATCCCCCACGGCAACAGGTCTACCACGAACACGGCCAGTGTGTGCACGAACATGCCCACCAATGGTGCCAACGGGATGGAAAGGGGCCTGGGAAGACGTGTCCCGATGGAGGCCATGATCCCGAAGCCAGTGATCCATTGCAGGACCAGGATCAGCAGAAAAAAGCTCATGGCAAGCCCCCTACCTCGGACCGCTGATACTCCTGCAACAACGAATCGATATCGGTTGTGCCGTCGCGGCGTACCAGGGCGATCCCACCGGGTTCCAGGGCCACCCAGGTGTTGGCCAGCGGACGACGAGGTAGGTCGGTCCAGGCCACAATGGGCTGGAAGTCGGCGAAGTACGTGAAGATGCGCGGGTCGGTCCAGATCGGATCGGCCTGCAAGTATCGCGCGGCGTAGCTGCGAGGAGGCAGCTGGATCACGTCGGTAGCTCTGCGGTGCGTGGCGATCCACATCGGGATCTCGTAGTTGCCAACATGACGCAGGAACAGCCGTTGGCGCCAGGTACTCACGCGTACGAGTGAATCCATCCGGTCGGCATAGAACTCGATACGGCTTTGGTACGACGCGGCGTACGGATTCCATCCACCGAGATCGTAGCGCGGCAGCACGGTAACGAAGGCCAGCATGACCGCAGCCAGGATCACGGCGCGCACGCTAAAGAAGGTTGGTCGTGAACCTGCTGTGGAAGCTGCCAACGAAGAGCGTTGTGGAGCCATAGCCGTACCGCTCGCTGACGGAGGGTTAGCTGGCGCTCAGAGCCTCTGCACCGCCAACGATCTCGAGCATCTCTTTGGTGATGGCGGCCTGACGCTCGCGGTTATAGATCAGCTGCAGGGACGAGATCAGGTCGCGAGCGTTGTTGGTGGCGTTCTCCATGGCCATCATCCGCGCGGCCTGTTCGGCAGCATTGCTGTCGAGCAACGCCTTCCAGACCTGCACGTTCAGGTACTGCGGCAGCAGGGCATCCAGAATGTCGGCCCGCGTGGGTTCGAAGAGGTAATCCACGTTCGAGGTGTGTTTGGCGGCCGTCTCCTCTACGGCATTCGGCGCGATCGGTAGCAGCTGCAGAGCTCGCACATCCTGACGGATCACGGACACGAATTCGGAGTGCATCACTTCCACGCGGTCAGCACGATGCGCCAGGAAGGCATCGGAAGCCATCTGAGCGATCTCGAGTGCTGTGGTGAACTCGAGCTTGAGGAACACATCCGGAAACTCTTTGGCGATCGCTTCGCTGCGCTTGCGGAAGGCATTCACAGAGCGGCGTCCAACCGGGATCACCGTGATCTGAACGCCCGGATGTTCGTTCTGAAGTCGTTCGATGCGCTCGCGCGTTGCGCGCAGGAGGTTGGCGTTGAAGCCACCACAGAGTCCGCGGTCCGAGGACACCACAATGAGCATCACGTTCTGCAGGGCCGAACGCGATTCGAAGAACGGGTGCACGAAGTCGGTCTCCGCGGCGGCCAGGTTGCTCAGGATCTTTTGCAGCTGATTGGCATACGGGCGTGCGGCCGTGATGGCATCTTGGGCACGGCGCAGTTTGGCGGCGGCCACCATGCGCATTGCCTGCGTGATCTTGGAGGTGTTCCGGATCGAGGTGATCCGGGTGCGGGTCTCTTTGAGTGTTGCCATCGGTCTGTTCTGCGTGCTAGCGATTCAACGTCAGTGATACGGCCATTCCATACGGAGATGGTTCGCGACATAGTCAGCGATCGAGGATTCGAGAGAGGTAAACGTGAGGCCCGGGAGAGCCCCTTTCAACCGATCCATTTCGGCTTGCGTGAAGTTCTGGTACTGTCCGGCGATCTCTTCGGGAATGTCCACATACCTGATCACGGGCTCCATCCCCATCGCTGCGAACACGGCGGTGGCCAGATCGTTCCATGAACGGGCCTGTCCGGTGCCCAGGTTAAAGATGCCATTCATGGAGGGGGCTTGCAGGAACTGCAGGATCACGTGAACAACATCCTTGACATAGATGAAGTCGCGCATCTGTCCGCCATCGGCATAATCCGGATGCGTGCTTTTGAACAACCGCACCTCTCCGGTCTGCCGGATCTGCTGTACGGACTTGAACACCATGCTGGCCTGATCGCCCTTGTGGTACTCGTTCGGTCCGAAGACGTTGAACAGTTTGAGTCCGACCACCTGATCTTCGATCCCCTGATCGCGTACCCACTGGTCGAACAGGTACTTGGAATAACCGTACATGTTCAAGGGGCGCAGGTCCGTAGCGCGATCGTCGTAGCCACGGCGGCCATCGCCATACGTGGCCGCAGAGCTGGCATAGATCAGACGAGCGTTGCGTTCCAGGGCGAACTCGGCCACCTCGCACGAATACCGAAAGTTGTTGTCGAACAGATAATCGGCATCCCGTTCGGTGGTGGTGGAGCAGGCTCCCATGTGGATCACGGCGTCGACGTCGTCCACGTCGCCCATCATCATCCGTTCTCGGAACTCCTCTTTGCTGACGATGTCAAGGTACGTGTGTCCAACGAGGTTCTTCCATTTCTCGCTAGACCTCAAGGCATCCACCACCAGAACGTCTGTCCGGCCGGCGTCATTCAATGCGCTCAGCACACAGCTGCCGATGAATCCCGCGCCGCCGGTCAGCACGATCATGCGAGTGCCTTTATCAGGCCTTCACGGTGGCGGCGAACCGCTCCGTGAAGGTCGTCAGGATCTCGTCCAGCGCGCTGGTGATTTCGTCTGTCAGGGCCTTTTCGATGGACAGTTTCTCGATCACATGCGCATGGGCCGTCTTGATATACTCGATCAGTTCATTCTCGTAGCGTTTCACTTCGGACACCGGCAATTCGTCCATGTGGCCCTTGGTAGCAGCATAAATGGTAACCACCTGGATCTCTACCGGCACGGGTGAGTACTGTGTCTGCTTCATCACTTCCATCAGACGAGCACCGCGGCGCAGCTGCTGTTGGGTGCTCTTGTCGAGGTCGGAACCGAACTTGGCAAAGGCCTCCAGAGCGCGGAACTGGGCCAACTCCAGCTTGAGCGGACCTGCCACCTTCTTCATGGCTTTGATCTGGGCATTGCCACCCACCCGCGACACCGAGATACCCACGTTCAGAGCAGGGCGGACGCCGGCGTTGAAGAGGCTAGGCTCCAGGTAGATCTGTCCGTCCGTGATCGAGATCACGTTCGTGGGGATGTAGGCCGACACGTCGCCGGCCTGGGTCTCGATCACCGGCAGAGCCGTCAGCGAGCCCCCTCCCAGCTTGTCGTTCAGTTTGGCCGCGCGCTCCAGCAGACGGCTGTGGAGATAGAACACGTCGCCCGGGTAGGCTTCGCGTCCCGGCGGACGGCGCAGGAGCAACGACACCTGGCGGTAGGCCGCAGCCTGCTTCGACAAGTCGTCGTAGATCACCAGCGCGTGGCGTCCGGAGTCCCGGAAGTACTCGCCCATCGAGCAGCCGCAATACGGTGCGATGAACTGCAGTGGTGCCGGGTCCGAGGCCGAAGCGTTCACCACGGTGGTGTACTCCATGGCGCCATACTTTTCGAGGGTCGACACCACGGTTGCAACCGTAGAGCCTTTCTGACCGATGGCCACGTAGATACAGAACACCGGTTCCACGCCACGGGCTTTGGCTTCTTCAGAGTGGGTCCACTTCTGGTTGATGATCGTGTCGACGGCCACTACGGTCTTGCCGGTCTGGCGGTCGCCGATGATCAGCTCGCGCTGACCACGGCCGATCGGGATCAAGGCGTCGATGGCCTTGATGCCGGTCTGAAGGGGCTGGGTCACGGGCTGACGATCGATCACGCCAAGGGCCTTGCGCTCGATAGGGAACGTCTGGGTGGTCTTGATCGGCCCCTTTCCGTCGATCGGGTGACCAAGGGGGTTCACCACGCGGCCGATCAGGGCTTCGCCTACCGGCACCGATGCGATGCGTCCGGTACGGCGGCATTGGTCGCCCTCTTTCACCAACGAGTCGTCGCCGAACAGCACCACACCAACGGAGTCTTCCTCCAGGTTCAGCACCATGCCTACGACGTCGTTGGGGAATTCCACGAGCTCAGAGGCCATGACCTGCGTCAGGCCATACACACGGGCCACACCGTCGCCCACCTGGAGCACGGTGCCAACCTCGTAAACCTCTGTCTCCTTCTCGAATCCGGCGAGCTGGCGTCGGAGGATCGAGGAGATCTCTTCTGGGCGTACATCAGCCATTCTGGTAATCCTTGTTCAGTTCTGTTGTCAGTTTGTCTTCAGTTGCAAAGAGGGTCAGTTGTCCGAAGCCGTTTCCAGACGCTCGCGAAGGTCTTCGAGCTGGCTTTGGAGCGAACTGTCGAACACGTTGTCGCCGATCGTGACGCGCAGGCCTCCGATCAAGGTGGGCTCCACGTCAAAGGTGGCCATCACGGTCTTGCCGTTCCTGGTGGAGAGGCGATCGACCACTTCCGTGCGAGCCTGCTCGTCCAGTGCGACCGCCGATTCCACGCTCACGCGCAGGATGTTGCGTCGTTGATCCAGCATCTCCAGATACGACGCAGCGATCTCCCGGAAGAAGCGCTCGCGTCCCTTCTCGATCACCAGGATCATGAAGTTGAGCGACAATTCGTTCACGCGGCCCTGCAGGATCTCGATGATGATGCTCTTCTTGCGCCACCACTCGATGATGGGGCTGCGCAGAAGCATCCGAAGGTCCGGCGAGGCGTCGGCGATCTCGGTGATCGTCACGATGTCGCGCTCCACGGTCGCATCAAGACCTCGGGCCACAGCTTCTTCGAGAAGTGCGGTGGCGTAGCGTACAGCGATGGCTTTAGCAGACATGGAGGCGATCAGTTCTTGGAGAGTTCATTGATATAGTCCTGCGCCAGACGCTTGTGGTCTTCGTCTTGCAGGGAACGGCCAAGCATCTTCGACGTAGCGTCCACCACCAGCGTAGCCATCTCGGTGCGCAACTGCTGGATGGCTTCGTCGCGCTTGCGGTCGATCTCGCGCGAGGCTTCCTCGATCTTCTGCTTCTTGACCACGTCAGCATCATCTGCTGCCTTACGGACCATGGCTTCGGCCTGCGACTTGCCCTCCCGCACGATGTCCATCATCTCTGCCTGGGCACTCGCAATGCGCTCCTTGCTTTCGCGCATGATGGCCTGAGCCTCGGCATTCGCCGTCTCAGCAGAGCGGATCGCATCGGCGATCGCCTGCTCGCGTGCTGCCAGACCGTCGCGCATCGGCTTCCAGCCGAACTTGGCGATGATGAAGGCGAAGATGGAGAAGTTGATCAGGGTCCAGATCACAAGACCGGGACTGAGTTCCAGAAATGCTGGCATACGTGTTCTCAGGTTTCGAGTGTAGAGTCAGTGTCGGCGGTCGCCTCTAGCGGCCGTCGACACTGACCCCACCGCACGGTGGGGTTGGTGTTCCTGTGTCTTAGCTCTTGACAGCCAGCAGGATACAGATCACGCCGGCGAGCAGGGCAACACCCTCGATGAGAGCGGCGCCGATGATCATCGTCGTGCGGATGTCGCCGGCGTTCTCCGGCTGGCGGCTGCTGGCTTCCAGTGCCGCAGCGGCCAGACGGCCGATACCGGTACCTACGCCGAAAACGGTAACGCCAACACCGAGGCCTGCTGAGAGCCATGCGAATGCAACTGCGTCCATGTCGATCCTCCGAATGAATTGATGTGATTTGATTAGAACGTGATGATCGTCGATCAGTGTGCTTCTGCGTGATGACCATGCTCGTCGTGTTGCGCGTGATCGCCCAGGGCAAGCCCGATGAACACCGACGTGAGCATGGCAAAGATGTAGGCCTGCAGGAAGGCTACCAGGAGCTCCAGCAGGTAGATGAAGACCGAAAAGGCTACCGAGATCGGCGCCACGGCAAGGTTCTCAAAGAAGAAGATCAGGCCCACCAGCGACAGCAGCACGATGTGGCCGGCCGTCATGTTCGCGAACAAACGGATCATGAGTGCGAACGGTTTGGTGAAGAGCGAAACGATCTCGATCGGCACCATGATGAAGAACATGTACCACGGTGCGCCACCAAGAAGGTGATGAAGCCAAGACCCAATGCCCGCATCCTTGATCGCCACGTAGTTCACAACCAGGAAGGCGGTCACGGCAAGTGCCATCGTTACCCCAAGCGCACCGGTTGCGGCATGATTGCCCGGCAACAGACCGAAGAGGTTGAGGAACAGAATGAAGAAGAACAGCGACAGGATGTAGGGCATCATGCGCATGGTGCGCTTGGTGGTGCCTACGTTGGGGCGCACGATCTCGTCACGGATATACACCACCACACTCTCGAGCATGTTCTGAATGCCCTTTGGTGCTGCGAGCGGGTTTTTCTTGTAACGACGGCCTGCGACGATGAACAGGATGGCCACAGCGGCCATGGCGATCCACTGGTAGGCCACGAAGTTGGTCACCGACAGATCCAGCGCCGGATGTCCGTGATCGCTCGTTCGCACAGGATGACCGGCATGGAGGGTGTAGTCGCCCGACTCGACCATGGCATGTTCATTGGCATACACCTTCAGACCGTTGTCCACAAAGATCACCGGCAACACCTTGAAGTGGCCGAAGAACATATTCAGTTCGTGGTGGTCGCCCAGCTCGCCGATCAGGTGCGTGAAGACCTCTCCGCCCTTCGGACTTCCGGTGCTTGCGGCCTGGCCGTCGGCAGCATGGCCGTCGGCAGCGTGAGCGTCAGCGGAATGACCGCCGGCAGCCTCCTGCGTGGCAGGTTGGGAGTGTTCGGTTGTCTCGGTGTGCTGGTCGGTGGCTTCGGTCTTCATGCAGGTTTCAGGCGTAGGCCGGCTGGGCCGGGATGAGGCTTGCGATCATCTTATCGATGTTTTTTTTTAACAGGTCCGTCACTGGACGACGCACCTCTCTCTTGCTCTGCTCGTACGAGCGATGAAAAAAAAGGATCTCTCCCATCAACATCACGAAGCACACGATGGCAAAGGTCAGACTGAAGCCCACCTGATGCATCTCCAGAATGCTCAGGCAATACCAGGCGGCAGCGATCACCATGATCATGCGCACGCCCAGGCTGCCGAAGACCAGACTGAGGAAGACATTCAAGTCCTTGCCAAACGCCTTCTTGGCCACAACGTAGCCCACCAGCGTATTCACCATACAAATGGCAAATGCTGTGGCGGCACCTACGAGCGGTCCTTTGACGTCCACGAGTTCCCTTCTTTCGTTCGTTGATCCTGATCACGAGCCAGCAACTGCTGCACGTTCTTCAGGAACTGATAAAAGCCGACCACACTGCCCACGCACAAGCCGATCACCAATCCCCAGGGATCCGTCGCAAAGTGATCGTCGATCAACCAACCCGCACCTCCGAGTACAAGGACCGCAGCTGCGAGCTGCGTGCCGAGCACCATGTAAGGCGCAAGCTGCCGCATGACCGAACTGCGAGTGTTCGCGCTCACCGTCCGATCGTTGTTCGGTTGGGGCATGATCCGGCTAGTAATGGGCGCGCAAAATTAGCCGTGGGGGCGTTAAAAACCCAACTCACGGAGCGAGGTCAGAACAGCATCGGCAAAAATGTTGGTGGTCTCGCCGTACCAGATGCCCGTGGGAATGAACGCCATCGCCCCGTAGGTCGAGGGATCAAGGGGCTGAATGGCGCTTGTCGACAGCGTGGTGGTCTCTTCCGGACGGAACTCGTTGTCCACGTCGTACAAGGCAATGGTGCAGCCCAGGTCCGTGGGTTTCAATTCTTCGAGTGGGGGGCGGTCAAAGCCGAGCAATACAAAGGGGATACGGAGTTTGACCACGTAGCCTTCGGTCCTGGGCGCTGTGACCACGCGTAACAGGTTCAAGGCTTCGTCCTGTGTGGCCGACAGCTCGTCTGTGGTGCGCACAGTGATCTCGGGACGTCGGTCCCGGAAGTCGCCGATCTTGACCGAAAAGGCATACAGGCCGGAGTCGCTTTCGTTTCGGATCTCCAGTTTCTGGCGCTTGATGTTGGTGATATACCGTCCACCGCCTTCGGCATCGGGCACCGACACATCGAACCAGATCTCCAGGCGGTCGGCCGCGCACGTGTCACACCAGCCGGTCACCACGTCGCTGTCCCGCACGGCAACCCTTAGATACAGGAAGTCCGCATCATACACGGCCCGCGCCTTGAACGAGGCGTCCGAAGCCCCTTTCCACCAGAACGATCCCTGGCGGACGTGCTGGATGGTGCCTACCTGCACGTCCGGAACAATGCCGGCAAAGACCTGGCGGCCGCGTTCGTAACAAGGGATCGTCAGATAGTCCGTGGCAAAGGCCGGACGTCCATCGGGAAGCAGGAAGCGCTCGCGCGTTTCCAGGGTCTGAAAGTTGCGGTAGGAATCATGAGCAAAGGATTCCACGCGATTGGAAACGAACTCGTCGACCTTGACCACGCTTCCTTGCACATACCGGTAGCCTTGCATGGTCCAGTCTTCGGCTTTGCGCTTCTGCGCTACATAGCAGGTGTTCTCCTTGATCACCACGCCTACTTCCAGCGGGATCGCCACAAAGGGCACGCGGTACTGTGCCACGTTCACGAGGTATCCGTCCAGATCGGCGAAGAGGTACACCACGCATTCCTTGCGCCGCGTACCAAGCACGTTCACCGAGAACGCCACATCGTTGAATCCGTCTCCGGTAAAGTCGCCCACGTCCCAGCCCCACACCCGGTAGCCCGACCCCTTGGGCATGGCAGCTTCCAGGTCGTTGATCAGGTCGTTGTCGAAGTACGGAGCCAGTTTCTGCCGAAGATCGTCGAACGCCATGCCGGACTGTGCCTTGGCGGATACGCCCAGCACGGCCAGAAGAATGATCAACAAGAGATGGCGAAAGGGGCTCATGAGGTGGTGGTGGATGCCGTGGAGAGGACGGAATCGCGGACCTCGAGGTGGTTGGCCTTCAGGCGTGCGCCATACTGCGCCACCACCTGGGCCGAAGCATAACTCGCCAACCGTCCGGCATGTTCCGGATGATACCGGTGCAGCACCCCATAGAGAAACGCTCCGGCAAACATGTCGCCCGCCCCTGTCGTATCCACCGGAGAAACCTGATACGCCGGGATCTCGCAGTCGTGGCCGTTCCAGGAGATCCGGGAGCCTTGATCGCCCATCGTCATCACCACATTGGGAAGCCGGGATCGCAACGCACGAGCAGCCAGATCGGCATCTTCTTCTTCGGCCAGAGCCTTGGCTTCGACCTCGTTGCAGAAGATCAGATCGGTCTGCTTCAACAACGAACGCAGACGGTCTCCGAATACGTGCACGATAAAAGCATCCGAGCAGCTGACGGCGATGTTCGTGCCATGCTTGCGAGCGTAGAACGCTGCCATGTCCACCGCCTCGGCCCCCGTGTCGTCGGTCAGTTTGTATCCCTCGATATAGAGCCATTCGCTCTGTTTGATCACCTGTTCATTCACGTGATCCCGAGAGAACTGCGTGTTTACGGCAAGGGTAGTGTTCAGCGTGCGCTCACTGTCGGGCGTGATCAACACCAGACAGGTACCCGTGGTATCACCGGAAATACTGTCGGCACTCAAGTGGATGCCGAGGTCGCGAAACTCTCCGGCGTAAAAGTCGCCGAACGGGTCCCGACCCAGCAGTGAACTAAAGGCAGCGGTACCGCCGAACTGTGCAAAGGCGATCACGGAGTTCGCTACCGATCCACCCGAACTGCGGTGCGCATCGCGATCGCCAAGCGCCGTGATCATCTCGTGCTGGCGCGCCGGATCGGTAAGCGTCATGCTCCCCTTGGTAACGCCGAACGCCTCGAGTTCGGCGTCCGTGACTCGGTATTCGATATCGACCAGGGCATTCCCGATGCCCATCACCTGGATGGTATTCACGCGTGCTATCTGTGATGAGAGAAGGTGCGAAACTACGAATCGCCCACTTCGAGCCCGGTGGACAGGCGAATGATCTCTTCACACAAGGGCCCGAACTCGATGCCGGCCTCGCGCGCCGCCATGGGCACCAAACTCAGAGCTGTGAATCCCGGTACGGTATTTACCTCCAGGCACACGGGCATGTTCTCATCGTTCAACAGGAAGTCGATCCGACTATAGGCGCGGCAGCCAACCACGTGATGGGCCGTTACGGCCAGATTCATCACATGGTCGCGCACATGTTCCGAAAGATCGGCCGGACACCGGTAGTCGGTTCGTCCCTTGGTGTACTTGTTCTCGTAATCGTAGTAACCCTCGTGCGGTACGATCTCGATCACGGGCAGTGCCTCGCCGCCAAGCACGGCTACCGTAAGCTCCCGACCCTTGATGTAGCGCTCGATCAAAATGTGGTCCGTGTACTGTGCCGCCAGGCGGATCCCGGCAGCGATCTCGTCCAGCGATCCGCTGTGCACGATCGTCATCCCAACCGTGCTGCCACCGTCGTTCGGCTTGATCACCATCGGTCCATTGATCTCTCGACGGATCTCTTCGAGCGCTTCGATATCGTCTGCGAACTCCGGACGGACATTCACCCAGTAGGCCGTTGGAATACCGCTTACCTGGAACAGCATCTTGGCCAGCCCCTTGTCCATCGCGATGGCACTGGCCAGCATCTGACTGCCGGTGTAGGGGATGCCCTTCAGGTCCAGCAGCGACTGTATGTATCCGTCTTCGCCATACTGCCCATGCAGCAGGATGAACGCTACATCCGTGCCGTCGAGTTGTCCGGAATTCACGAATTCGAGCAAGGCTTCTTTGCGGAAGGATGCGAGTTCTTCGGCAGAAACCGCGGCATTGGTAGCCGCATCGATCTCGGCGTTGGTCAGCTCCGCAGCAGCGCCGCGAGCCGGATCGAACGCGCGTACCTGATGACCACGTTCGCGCAAAGCGTAGGTCACGGCACGTCCGCTCAGCAGCGAAATGTTGCGCTCCGGGCTTAATCCGCCCATCAGGACTGCGATGTTCATAGGGGGTGTAGGGGTTAAGGGCGAGGGGTTCGGGGTTAAGGGCGAGGGGTTAGGGGTTAAGGGCGAGGGGTTAGGGGCCTCAAACGTTCAAACGTTCAAATCCTCAAACGTTGTCCAGTAGCTTCTTCAATTGCTGCACATCCTCCCAGGTGGCCTTCTTCCATTCCGGATTGCGCAGCAGGGCGGCGGGATGATACGTGACCATCATCGGGATGCCGTGATAATCGTGCACGGTGCCGCGCAGGTTGGTCATCGATTCCTTGTTCTTGAGCAGGGTGTTGGCGGCCGTAAGCCCAAGCGCCAGGATGTAGCGCGGCTGCACCAATTCGATCTGTTTCCAGAGATAGGGTTCGCAGGCGTCCGTCTCGCTGGCAAGGGGCTTGCGGTTGTTGGGTGGACGGCACTTGAGGATGTTGCAGATGTACACATCATCGCGTTCGATCTCGATCGCCGCCAGGATCTTGGTGAGCAGTTGGCCGGCGCGGCCCACAAAGGGCAGACCCTGCTTGTCCTCGTCGGCGCCGGGAGCTTCTCCCACGATCATCAGATCGGCATTGGGGTTTCCGGAACCGAACACGAATCGGGTGCGGGTATGTCCCAGCGGACATTCCAGACAGGTACAGATCTGCTGGTTGAGTACCTCCAGCGTAGGAGCTTCGTGCCAGGCCGTACGAGCAACAGGTGCAGGGGTCACCGGGGCGTCCTCTTCAAACACTGGGGAGACGGTCGGTTCGGAGATCGGGTCCAACAGAACATGGGAGCGGTCGGCCCAGGTAAGGTTGCCGACCAGCTCCCGTTGTTGACGTAGGTATCGGAGGATGTCTTCGTGGATCGAGCCCATCACTCTTCGTGAGTTTCGGCTTCTTCCGGTTCCTCTTCGTTGGTATCGTTCTTGGCCTTGGCCAGAGTGAACGCCACCAGGTTGGCTTTCTTGTCCAGCTTGCCTTTGATGTGCGAGCCTTCTGGATAGCCCCCTTTCAACATTTCCTCGGCCAGCGGATCCTCGACGAATCGTTGCAGCACACGCCGCAGTGGTCGAGCCCCATACTTTTCGTCGAACCCGTGATCGGCCAGGAATTCCTTGGCGGTCTTCGACAGTTCGAGCGTCACACCGCGCTCCACCAAACGCTTGGTGAGATCCTTCAGCTGCAGATCGATGATCTCCACCATGTGCTCCTTCTTGAGCGTGCGGAAGATCACATACTCATCGATGCGGTTCAGGAATTCCGGGTTGAAGAGACGCTTCATGGTCTCTTCAACGGTGGACTTCATGTTCTCGTAGGCATCACCGCTCTCGTCCGTGGTAAAGCCGATCTTGCCGCCGGCCTTCACGTCGCGCATACCCACGTTGCTGGTCATGATGATGATCGTGTTCTTGAAGTCCACCCGACGGCCCAGTCCATCCGTCAGCTGGCCATCGTCGAAGACCTGCAACAGGATGTTGAACACGTCCGGGTGAGCTTTCTCGATCTCGTCGAGCAGCACAATGGAATACGGCTTGCGGCGGACCTTTTCGGTCAGCTGGCCGCCTTCTTCGTAACCCACATATCCCGGAGGTGCACCCACCAGACGCGACACGGTGAATTTTTCCATGTACTCGCTCATATCGATGCGGATGAGCGCATCTTCCGAGTCGAACATGTACCGTGCCAGTGCCTTGGCCAGTTCGGTCTTGCCAACGCCGGTGGGTCCGAGGAACATGAACGAACCGATCGGCCGCGACGGATCCTTGAGTCCGGCACGCGCGCGGCGAATGGCCTTGGCCAGATGCTCCACAGCTTCGGATTGTCCGATGACCTGCTTCTTGAGCTCGTCGGCCATGTTCAACAGCTTGTGCGACTCGCTCTCGGCCACACGGTTCACCGGTATGCCGGTCATCATCGCAATCACGTCGGCAATGTCGTCCTCGGTCACATCATGCACCACCTCGGTAGCATTCTGCTCCCAGTTCTCTTTGGCCGCTTCGAGCTCGGCCTGATACTTCTTCTCCAGGTCGCGCAGCCGTGCGGCTTCTTCGAAGTTCTGCGACTTCACCACCTGGTTCTTCTCGATGCGGACCTCTTCGATCTTGCCTTCGAGATCAAGGACTTCCTTGGGTACGGTGATGTGCGACAGGTGCACGCGGGCCCCAGCTTCGTCCATCACGTCCAACGCTTTGTCCGGCAGGAACCGGTCGGTGATGTATCGCTCAGCCATGATCACACACGAACGGATGGCGTCGTCGCTATACCGTACACCGTGATGCTTTTCGTACCGATCGGCCACATTCTTCAGGATCTGGATCGCTTCATCTGTTGAAGGGGGCTCCACAATGATCTTCTGGAACCGACGATCAAGAGCTCCATCTTTTTCGATGAACTGACGGTACTCGTCCAGCGTGGTGGCACCAATGCATTGGATGTCTCCCCGCGCCAGGGCGGGCTTGAACATGTTCGAGGCATCCAGTGAGCCCGAAGCTCCGCCGGCACCCACGATGGTGTGCAGCTCGTCGATGAACAGGATCACGTCCTTGGCTTTTTCCAGCTCGTTCATCACGGCCTTCATGCGCTCTTCGAACTGACCGCGGTACTTGGTACCGGCCACCAGAGCGGCCAGGTCCAGCGTCACGATCCGCTTCTCGAATAGCACTCTGGACACTTTGCGATCGATGATGCGCAATGCCAGGCCTTCCACGATCGCCGTTTTGCCAACGCCGGGTTCGCCGATGAGGACAGGGTTGTTCTTCTTGCGGCGGCTCAGGACCTGAGCCACGCGCTCGATCTCTTTTTCCCGTCCGATCACGGGGTCGAGTTTTCCTTCGGCGGCCAGCTTGGTCAGATCGCGTCCGAAGTTGTCCAGCACCGGTGTCTTCACTCGTTCCGGAGCCGGCTTGGAACGCGATGTTCCGCCACGCTCGGGCTTGGCCGCACCAGAGCTTGGCTTGCCGCTGAGATAGGCATCCAGCTCCTTGCGCACGGCGTCATAGTTCACAGCGAACTGACTCAGGATCTGGGCAGCGATGTTGTCTTCGTCGCGCAACAGCGACAGCAGTAAGTGCTCGGTGCCGATCACATCGGACTTGTACAGCTTGGCTTCGAGATACGTGATCTTGAGCACCTTCTCGGCCTGCTTGGTAAGCGGGATGTTTCCGATCGTCAGCGGACCACTCATCGACCGAACCGTGTCCTCGATCGCTCGTTTCAGCTTGCTCAGATCAACGCCAAGGTTTCTCAGGATCTTAACGCCGATCCCTTCGCCCTCGCGGATGATCCCGAGCAGCAGATGCTCGGTGCCGATGTAATCGTGTCCCAACCGGAGGGCTTCCTCGCGGCTCAGGCGGATCACATCTTGGACTCGATTCGAAAAATTGCCTTCCATGGCGGTGTTCCAGGGGAAATGGGACCTAGAGAGAAAGACGCGGGCCGGAACCTTCCGTTACGGCACAGGGAATATAGCCGAGTTCGTCCCACGCCTTTGGGCTTGATTTTCAACAACGACCCGCCAGACAACGTTCCGTTTCAGACTAGTCGCCAAAGAGTCGCTTTACTTCTCCGACCTTCACCACCAACGAGTTGTGTGATGCCGTTGGCGCAGCCTTGCCTTTTGCCGGAGGAGTTGCCTTGCCCTTGCTGGGTTTCTTCTTTGTTGTGAGTTCGGCCTTGGCTTCATCCGCTGTGATCGGTTGTTTGGCCAGCCCCGGCGGTAGCGCGTTGGCGTTCACTTTCACCCTTAGCTCCACGTTGCGGGCATCCTTCAGGAACGACGTTACCACGGCCTTGCGGTCTTGCAGCAACTGCAGATTCGGATCCGCCGGCACCCCACGCGGTTGCGGCTGTGCGGGAGGCTCGGGCTTGGTCTTGGCCT
>JANJTN010000189.1 GCA_024711065.1 bacterium | reverse complement strand
CGAATGGCGTGCCGCTGTTCGTTCAACAATTCCTGGCCTACCTGGTCGAGAACGGGATCATTCGTTTCGATCGGCAGATCCGCCAGTGGACGTGGACCAATGAGGATCTGGCGGCCGTCCCGCTCACGTTCAACGTGCAGGATGTGATCCTGGCGAGGTTCGACTCGTTGCCGCAACAGGCGCAGGATCTGCTGTCGATCGCCGCCTGTGTTGGGCCAGAGTCATCTGTGGACGTTCTGGTGCGCGTCTCGACGCTGCCGTACAACGTGGTTACCGATCTCCTGGATACCGTGGTTGCCTCGGGACTGATGCACGTGCGTGACATTCACGGTCCACTTCGGGCGCAGTTCGCTCACGACCGTGTTCAACAGATCGCTCTCGAGTCCGTACAGCCGGACGACCGTGTGCGACTACACGCTTCCATTGCCAAGACCCTGATGCATGGTGCGGATTCGCTCCACGATGTGTTCTCGATCTACGATCTGGCTCATCACCTGATGGAGGGTCAGGCGCTGTTCGTCTCGGAGACGGACCGGCGGCGCATGGTGGAGGTGTTGCTGGAGGCCGCTCACAAGGCCCGAACGTCTGGCGCACTACGCGCCGGCTTCCGGTATGCAAAGACGGTCCTCGACCTGCTCGGCGAGCACGCCTGGAGAACAGCCACGCACGCTATGGCCCAGGCAACGCTGATCGCCGCGGAGTGTGCCGGCGGCATTGGTCAGTACGAGACCGCCCACGAGTTGTTCGACGCCTACGTTGGCCATACGGATGGAGAGATCGCCACGGCGCAGGCGCTTGCCTTGAAAGCCCAGCTGTATACGCGAGAAGGTCGCTTCAAAGAGTTGCTCGAGACCAATGTTCGTGGTCTGAAACTGCTGAATGTGAACCTGACGCCGGAGCCATCAACCGCCAGTGTCGGCCTGCAGCTGGTGCGGGCCCTGCGCGTGTTTTCGAGCGACGTGATCGAGCGGCACAAGCAAGCCCCCTTCAAGGATGATGAACGGCTCCGCATCGCCGACGAACTCCTGTTCTCTGCGAGTTCCGCGGGCTACAACTTCAGCCAGAATCTGCTTGGTCATATCACGATCTCACGCGTCCTTCTAGCCTACGAATCCGGACACGGACCCACTACGGTGGACTCCTATGCCAACTTCGCGCTGGTCCTGATGGGCGTGGGAATGGTGGACCGAGCGGTGGCGATCGCCGGGATCAGCAAGGCCATGATCGAGCGGACGACTGATGATGGTGCGTTCGCACGAACGTCGTTCATGATCGGCGGACACGTTGCCTTCTGGACGGAACCCATTGAACGATCGATCGACCACTTTGAACAGGGACTACAACACGCCCTGCGGTCCGGCAGTCAGTTCTACGTGTATTGGGGTGCCGGCGTGCTGACAGAACTCCTGTTCGTAGCAGGACGCCCCCTGTCGGAGATCCACGCGGCCATCCAACGATACATGGATACCCTGCACAAGGTGTATCAGCGGAGCGACAACATTCCGTGGACCGCCACCTACTTCGAAGCTGCGGTCGCTCGGGTGATCCAGGCCTTTGATCATTCACTGGAAGCCCACGACGACCTGGCCACGTTGATCGATGGCGAAGTGGGGTTGATCGACGAGATGCGCCAGGCCAAGGATGCTACGGCGATCTGTTCCTGGAGCATCGGCCGGCTTCGCATTGCCGTAGCGCATTGGGATACGGACGGCGCAACCTCGGCGTTGAAGTTGTTCGACGAGTTCAAGCACGGTTCGGTCACGCAGTGGACGCAGGCAGAAGTAGAGACGTTCGGTGGTCTGGCCTGTGCCCAATCGTTGCTCTCCTCCACAGCCCGGCACCCGGACCTGAGCCGGCGTCTCGGCAAGGCTGTCAAGCGGATGGAAAAGTGGGCCAAGCGGAATCCGGAGACCTTTGGGTATCGACACCTCTTGTTGAAGGGGGCTCAGCAGATCGTAGTCGGCGAACCGCTCAAGGCTCTGGAAACCTTCCGTTCTGCAAATACTGCCGCCCGCCAGAATGGCAACATGCACTTCGAGGCCATGGCCATGGAGTGGTCTGCTGTTGCGGCCGAGCGCACGTCGTTCGCCGAGATCGCGAGCGTGTTTCGAGATGGTGCCGCTCGCGTGTATCGCCTCTGGGGCGCGATCTCCCTGGCCGAGCGGCTGGAGCAGCAACGAGCGACAGCGGAAGCTCGATTGGTCACGCAGGTCCATCGGGGGTCTACGCGTTCGGTCGCAAACACGGCTACGATCAGCGTGCTTCGACACAACATCGATGTGGACTCGATCTTCAAGGCCAGCTCGGCCATCAGTGGCGAGATCGTGCATGAGGAGCTGGTCCGACGGCTGTTGGCGATCGTGCTCGAGAATGCCGGCGCCAACATCGGTGCCTTGATCATGGATCGCAACGGCCGGCTGATCGTGGAAGCCTCGTCGTCCACCGACCAGGAAGAGTTCAGTATCCTGAACGTGGATCTCGACCGATCCATGCAGGTCTGTCGCTCAGCCGTCCACCTGGTTGCCCGCACCGGCGAGCCCCTGGTGATCGAGTCAGCCATTCACGATCTGGACTTTGCCGAGGACGAATTCATCAAGGCGCACGGTGTGCGCTCGTTGATGGTGGTACCGGTGCTGCATCAGGGCAAACGGATCGGCCTGCTCCACCTGGTCAATACCAAGGCACCACAAGCCTTTACGCCGGAGAGGATCGAGGTCATCCGATTGCTCACCAGCCAGATCGCCGTCTCCCTCGAGAATGCCCGACTGTACGCCGAACAACGCCTGACGTTGTCTGCCGCTGCACGGTTCATCCCCACGGAGTTTCTGGACTCGCTCGGGATCCCGTCGATCCGGGACGTGCATCTGGGTGATGCTGTGAACGTGCAGATGACGGTCCTCTTTGCCGACATTCGTCGGTTCACCAGCCTGTCGGAAACCATGACGGCCGACGAGACCTTCGCCTTCCTGAACGAGTATCTCGCTGCTGTTTCACCGGCGATCCGCGACAATCACGGCTTCATTGACAAATACGTCGGCGATGCCATCATGGCCTTGTTCCCGAACCGGCCGGAAGATGCCGTTCGGGCATCCGTGGAGATCCACCGCGGCCTGGCCGAGTACAACCGCCAGCGAGCCCAGCGGGGCTATCCGCCGGTCTTTGTCGGGATCGGTCTGCACTACGGTGAGGTGATGCTCGGAACGGTAGGAACGGATGACCGCATGGATACCACAGTGATCGGCGATACCGTGAACATCGCGGCTCGTCTGGAAGAACTCACCAAGGAACGCGGTGCAGCCATCTACCTCTCCGACGAAGTGTACCGGAGACTTCCTCCGGGGACAGCTACCGTTGTTGCCCGGGGTGAAGAGATCATCCGTGGCCGGGTACAACCCCTGCAACTGCACGAGATCACGCTCGACGAGCCCCCTGCCGTCGACTAACAACGCATGAAGTTCATGCCTCATTCGTCTTACCAGTGTTATGTGAAGACGGAGGAACCATGAACATCAACAAGCTTACCCTGAAGGCCCAGGAAGCGCTGCAAGAGGCGCAGGAGCTGGCCTCGAACCGCGACCACGCCACGATCGATCCGCTGCACGTTCTGGGAGTGCTGCTAGCCGATTCCAATGGCATCGTCCCGCCCATCATGAACAAGCTGGGAGCCAACATGGGCTTCCTGCGCAGTAAGGTCGACGACGCGCTGAACGCCCTACCCACCATTTCAGGGGTCTCGGGCACCCAAATGTCCAACGACATGCAAGGGGCTCTGCAGGGTGCATTCAAGGAAGCCGCCCAGCTCAAGGACGAGTTCGTGTCCGTCGAACACCTCCTACTGGCGATCGCCAATGGAAAGAGCACGGCGGCAACGCTGCTGAAAGACCAGGGAGTGCGGCGCGACGAGATCCTGAAGGTCCTGGCTGACATGCGTGGTGGACAACGCGTAACGTCACAGAATCCCGAAGACGCCTACCAGTCCCTCGAGAAGTATGCCCGCAACCTGAACGATGAAGCTCGTAAGGGCAAGATCGATCCGGTGATCGGCCGTGAAGACGAGATCCGGCGCGTCCTGCAGGTCCTTAGCCGTCGCACGAAGAACAATCCGGTGCTCATCGGCGAACCGGGCGTGGGTAAAACAGCCATCGTGGAAGGCATTGCTCAGCGGATCGTGTCCGAGGATGTCCCGGAGTCCCTCCGCACCAAGACCATCTTCGCACTGGACATGGGGGCACTGATCGCCGGCACACAGTACCGAGGTCAGTTCGAAGAGCGCATCAAGGCCGTTGTGAAAGAGGTCGCCGAGTCCAATGGCGAGTTCATCCTGTTCATCGATGAGATGCACACGCTGATCGGCGCCGGGGCCACCTCGGGAGCGATGGATGCCGCCAACATTCTCAAACCAGCGTTGGCGCGGGGCGAGCTGCGGGCCATCGGGGCGACCACGCTGGACGAGTTCCGCAAGCACGTGGAAAAAGACCCGGCCCTGGAACGCCGGTTCCAGAAGGTGTACGTGGCCGAACCGTCGGTAGACGATACGATCTCCATTCTCCGCGGCTTGAAGGAGCGGTATGAGGTCCACCACGGCGTGCGCATCACCGATGCCGCCATCGTAGCGGCGGCACAACTGTCGGACCGCTATATCACGGATCGGTTCCTTCCGGACAAGGCCATCGATCTTGTGGATGAAGCCGCGTCCAAACTGCGAATCGAGATCGATTCCATGCCGGAAGAGCTGGACAACCTTGAACGGCGAATCCGCCAGTTAGAGATCGAGCGCGAGGCACT
>JANJTN010000149.1 GCA_024711065.1 bacterium | reverse complement strand
GGGTTAGATGCGAACGGAGATCTTCCAGTGGTCTCTGGCCTCTTTGCCCAGGCGCTCACGATCCTCGGGATGAGCGATCATGATCATCGCTTCGGCGCGCTCACGAATGGTCTTGCCGTGCAGGTAGGCGATCCCGTATTCGGTCACGATCCAGTGGGCATGCGCTCGTGTGGTCACCACACCGGCACCAGGCTTCAGGATGGACGAAATGCGGCTGATTCCCTTGGACGTGCGGGAGGGGAGGGCAATGATCGGCTTGCCGCCCTCGCTGAGCGACGCTCCGCGAATGAAGTCCACCTGACCACCCACACCGGAGTACGGCGCCGTACCGATGGAATCGGCACAGACCTGTCCGGTGATGTCCACTTCGATGGCACTATTGATCGCGGTGACCTTCGGATTTCTCGCGATCACGGTGGGATTGTTCACATAGGCCACGTCCAGCATGGCGATCATGGGGTTGTCGTGCACGTAGTCGTACACCCGCTTGGTACCCATCACAAAGGTGGCTACCACCTTGTTCGGGTGCTTGGACTTGTACTGACCGGTGATGATCCCACGCTCGATCAGGTCGATCAGACCATCACTGAACATTTCGGTGTGCACGCCAAGATCACGGTGACCCTTGAGTTCGCTCAAGACGGCGTCCGGGATCGCTCCGATCCCCATCTGCAGCGTTGCCCGATCGTCTACCAGCGAGGCTACATGGCGCCCAATAGAGCGCTCGATGTCACCCAGCTCTGCCCGCGGCGACTCCGGCAAAGCGTCATCAACCTCCACCATGTACGTGATCTTCGAATGGTGCACAAGTGCATCACCGTGGGTACGCGGCATATTGGGGTTCACCTGGGCGATCACGATCTCTGCCGAGTGCAGCGCGGCATGGGCGGCCTCTACCGTAACCCCCAGCGAACAGAACCCGTGCTCGTCGGGAGGGGACACCTGGATCAGGGCCACGTCGATATCCAGCTGATTGGACCGAAACAGCGCCGGGATCTCCGACAGGAAGACCGGCGTGTAGTCGGCACGACCCTCCTGCACGGCGCGACGCATGTTCCCACCGATGAAGAGGCAGTTCACGCGAAAGCTGGCAGCATGGACGGGATCGGCGTAGGGGGCTGGCCCTTCGGTGTGGAGGTGGACGATCTCGACGTCGCGAAGGCGGGGAGCCTGGCGGACCAGTTCCTGGATCAGGACCTGCGGCGACGCGGCGATGGAATGTAAATAGATGCGATGGCCGGACTGTACGGCGGCGATCGCCGTTTCAGCAGTGACCGTGCGTTTCATGGATTCTCCAATGTACAAGGAGTACAAAGTTAGGGTTTGGTATTTTCACGGGATTCTAACGGGGATACTTGATATGGGTGTGGCGAACATCATCTTCATTCTGGTCTTGCTTACGGCATTCGGCTTCATGGCCATCAGCGTGAACCGCTTGATCGGTTATCTCCGGGTTGCCAAGCCAACGGACCGACTGAACAACCTTGGCGAGCGGATCCGCACCACACTCGTGGTGGGCATCGGGCAAAGCAAGATCCTGCGCGATTCCGTGGCCGGCCCCATTCACGCGATGATCTTCTGGGGCTTCCTGATCCTGCTGTTCTCAGCCGCCGAGATGATCCTGGAAGGTCTCTTTGGCAATGCCTCGTTCTCGTTCCTTGGACCGATCTACTCGATCATCACGATCCTGACGGATGTCTTCTGCGTGTTGATCATGTTGGGAACGCTGATGGCGCTCTGGCGCCGCTATGTGACCAAGGTCCGCCGTCTGCAGGTTGAAGCCGAAAAGGTCGAAGCGGGGATGATCCTGCTGACCATCTTCACGATCGTGACGGCGTTGTTTGTGCAGAACGGACTGCGGGCGCCGGTGCATGGTGCGGACTTTGCCTGGGCTGTGCGACCGTTCTCCGGACCAGTGGGTGCCGGTCTGGCAGGGCTCACCGGACCGGAAGGGGCTTCGGTCCTGTTCACGGTTGCCTGGTGGCTCCACGCGGTGCTGATCCTGGCCTTCATGAACTACTTGCCGTTTTCGAAGCACCTGCACGTACTGACGTCGATCCCCAACGTCTTCCTTGGACCTCTCTCTCCTACGAATGCCATGCAGCCGATCGACTTCGAGGAAGAGGGCGCGGAGAAATTCGGCGTGGTCGACATCGAGGACTTCACGTGGAAGACCCTGCTGGATGGCTATACCTGTACGCATTGCGGACGCTGCACAAGTGTGTGCCCGGCTAACCAGACCGGCAAGGTGCTCGATCCGCGCGGCATCATCGTGGCGATCCATGATCGCACGTTCGACAAAGCCCCCTTGATCCAGAAGAAAGAAGCAGGGCAGGAACTCACGGATGCCGAACAGGCGATCTGGGACAAGAAGCTGGTTGGCGACTACATCTCGCCGGATGCGCTGTGGGCGTGTACGACGTGTGGTGCCTGCATGCAGGAGTGTCCGGTGAACATCGAGCACGTGCCCGCCATCGTCGGCATGCGCCGCAGCATGGTGATGATGGAGTCGCAGTTCAATGAAGAGTCGGCACTGCTGCCGGACATCTATGGCAACATGGAAACGAACTCCGTACCGTGGGGTGGCTTCGCCCAGGCCGATCGCGCCGATTGGGCGCAAGGGTTGGGAATCCAGACGGCATCCGAGAACGCCGAGATGGACGTGCTGTTCTGGGTAGGCTGCGCCGGTTCCTATGATGAGCGAGCCAAGAAGATCTCTCGCTCCTTCGCGGAGTTGATGCAGATCGCCGGAGTGAACTTCCGCATCCTGGGTACCGAAGAGAACTGCACGGGCGACGTGGCACGCCGCACGGGTAACGAATACCTAGCCGATGCCCTCACCAAGACCAACATCGAAACCTTCCAGCGGTACAACATCCAGAAGATCGTCACCACCTGTCCGCACTGCTTCAACACGCTGGCCAATGAGTATCCGGAATTCGGCTACAACGCCGAGGTGATCCACCATACCCAGTTCATCAAGGAACTGATCGACTCCGGACGTTTGCAGATCGATCGGGATACGGCCTCGTCGGCCACCATCACCTATCATGACTCCTGCTACCTGGGACGCTACAACAACGAGTACGAAGCACCACGAGCCGCCATCGAAAGCATCCCCGGACTCCAGATCATGGAGGCACCGCGGTCCAAGGATCGAGGACTGTGTTGCGGTGCCGGCGGCGGCCGCATGTTCATGGAAGAGGTGGTAGGGGACCGCGTGAACGTCGTACGCACCAACGAACTGCTGTCTACCGGCGCCGAGACCATCGCCGTAAACTGTCCGTTCTGCACCACCATGATCACTGACGGTGTGAAAGCCGCGGATAAGATCGAAACGGTTCAGGTGAAGGACATCTCGGAGATCGTGCATGAACATCTCCGTCGCTGATCCCGCCCAGTCCCTCGGGAAACGCTGGACCTGGGCCTGGTGGCTGGCCTTGGGAACGATCGGGTACAACCTGATCGAGGGCTACGTCTCGATCTGGTTCGGGATGGACGACGAGGCGCTATCGCTCTTCGGCTTTGGAGCCGACTCCTTTATCGAAGTGATCTCGGCGATCGGCATCGCTCACATGATCGTTCGGTTGCGCCGTCATGGCTCCAGCGAGCGAGACAGTTTTGAGCGCACAGCTTTGCGGATCACCGGTGCGGGATTCTATGCGCTGACGTTGATCCTGGTGGGTACCGCAGCTGTTGTGACCTACACCGGCCACGCTCCCGAAACCACCGTGCCGGGCGTGATCATCTCGCTGATCTCGATCGGCTTCATGTGGGCCCTGATCCGGGCGAAAGTCTCGGTTGGCACACAACTGAACAGTGCGCCGATCATTGCCGATGCCAACTGCTCCAAGGTCTGCCTCCGTATGT
This sequence comes from bacterium, assembly GCA_024711065.1. GTDB lineage: Bacteria > Bacteroidota > Ignavibacteria > Kapaibacteriales > Kapaibacteriaceae > OLB6. The sequence goes on along the minus strand of JANJTN010000149.1, from coordinate 806 downwards.
CGGTGATCCTGTTGGCATCCAGCGCGATCTATGAGCTCTCGGGATTCGGCTTCGTGGATGCCCTCGGCGCTGTCGGCCTGGCCTGGTATTCCTTCAAGGAAGGCCGAGAATGCTTCCAGAAAGCTTCCATGAAGGGGGCTAGCAGTTGTGGGGATGATTGTTGTTCGTAGCTGGTGTAAGGTGATACCGTGTAGTTCGTAGCACTCAGTGTACCTACACCACCACCAGATATGTCCCCATGCGCCTTCTAACGGCCATCCTGGCTGCAACCACGACCCTGCTGAGCTCCTGTACTTCAGAGACAGAGCCATTCATGCCGAACGCGACCGTTGCGAGCGAGTTTACGCAAACGGATCAGCAGGGGAATCCTGTATCCCTCTCGGACTTTCGTGGGGATGTGGTGCTTGTGGAGTTCTGGGCTACGTGGTGCTCACCGTGTAGGGCTCATACACCGCTCGTGAAGGACCTCTGGGGCCGGTATCGCGACAGTGCGTTTACGATCATTGGGGTGTCGCTCGACAACGACCTCAATGCGTGGCGCGCCTACATCCAGGAGAACGACCTGTCGTGGGTACACGTGTCGGACGGACGCTACTGGAACAACGCTGTGGCCCGGCAATTTAATGTGCGAGCCACCCCAACCTTCATGCTCTTCGACCGCAAGGGGCAGCGTGTTGGATCCACCTGGAGATTCAGTGAGATCGAAGGTCAGCTCCGTACACTCCTCGCCAACTGACCACTCCCCATTCCCCATTCCCCAATCCCCATTACCCCATGCCCCATACCCCATACCCCATACCCATTCC
>JANJTN010000126.1 GCA_024711065.1 bacterium | reverse complement strand
CCCATTCCCCATTCCCCTGTCCCCAGTCCCCATTCCCCAGTCCCCATTCCCCAGGCCCCATGAACTCCCCTACCAGCACCGACCCCAACGACTACGAGATCCTGATCCGCCGCCGAGGAGACACCGACTATGCGTCGTACTGTCCTCAGCTGGCCCACATGATCAAGGGTACCGAGCATGTAGAGGTCGAAGAGGCCATGAAGGCCTACATCCTGCAGCACATCAGCACGCTGGCAACCTCCGGATCCGCCTCCTGAGTCGCGTGCAGAGCCCCCTTCAACACCGGTATCTCTCCCTGCTTCGCTGGGAAACGCCGGTGATGATCGCGATGATCATCACGATCGTCGTGATCACGGCTGCGTCGTTCGGTCCCGAACCCATGGCCGTGCTCCTCTTTGCTGGTATGATCTGGCGCACACAGTCCTGCGCCGTACGATCCGTTTCCGGTCCGGCAGTGCCGGGCTGGTGGATGGTGGTGCTTGTTCCCCTGTGGCCGGCCGCCGTGGCCGTCGATGCCGTATGGGTCTGGATGCAGAGAATGGGTTTTGGAACGTGGTTTCGGGTGGGTGTAACAGCCACGCTCTTTGGTCTTGCCTGGCTGCCGTTCATCCCCGCGGGTTCCGTAGCTTGGGTGGTGGTGGGCGGAAGCGGAGCGCTAACAGCATGGCTCCGACGGCAGGAATCGGGGTGGATCTATCTACTGCCTTCGGTGATGCCGGTTGCCCTGATGGCACGCGTATGAGCCAGCAACTGTCGATATGGTGGATCCGGATCCTGGCCTATCTGGCGTGGACCTCCGGTGGCCTTCTGGGCCTGCAACTGATCCCGGCCTCAAGCGAGATCAGGATCATCTTCCTTACCCTGTACCTGGCCGGCGGCATCATCGCGATCGAAGTGGGCCGCCGAGGTGGTACGGTCTTTACCAGTGGACTCGGCATCACGCCACGCATGCCCCTCCACACTGCTATCGGAGCGGGATTCGCCATGGTGATGCAGGGCAGCATTGCCGGCGTTGCTGTGCTCATGGAGGCCGGCTTCACGCTGGATCACGAGCAGGTGTTCGCTCTTACGGTGGTGGCGATCACCGCTCAGAGCGTCCTGGAGGAGTTCCTGTTCCGTGGTACCATTCTCGACGCCTTGCGTGAACGCTTCGGCACCTTGGTGTCGGTCGGCCTTACCTCCGTGTTGTTCGGTCTTGCACATGGTCTGAACCCCGGAGCCTCGCCGATCGCCGTGGTGAATGTGACGCTGGCAGGGGGCTTGATGGGGATCATGGTGGTGCGCAGCGGGTCGCTGTGGATGGCCATGGCCTTTCATGCGGCCTGGAACCTTTCCACCAAGACCTTCTTCGGATCCGTCAGCGGAGCGGGCGAGCATGGGTGGATCTCCACGTTGGATGCTGCATCGATGCCCCCCGAGATCGTCTGGTTTCTCACCGGACCGTTCGGCATCGAACAAGGTGTGGTCACCACCATCGTCTTGATCGCCGGTATCGTGGTGGTGAACGGCTGGGTTCGAACAGACCGTGCCGTAGCCGCTGCGAGGATTCGTCGGTATCGACTGGAACACCCAACCGTATGAACTCTCGTCTTGGCCTTGTTGTGCTGATCTCCTGCTGCGTGACCACTGTTCCGGTGGTGGCGCAGTGGATGTTCATGAAAAGCGATGGCGACTCCATCGTACGCAGCGGTATTCAGCACATTTACAATGTAGAGTTCGCTCAGGCCGAAGCCGATTTCAATGATGTGCGCCAGCGATATCCGGAGCATCCGGTGTCGTACTTCATGGACGCCATGGTGGATTGGTGGCGGATCTCTCTGGATCAACGTCACTACACCTACGACGACCAGTTCCGCCGCAAGATCGATCGCGTGCTGGCGGTGACCGACTCGCTGCTCGTACAAGAGCCTCGTAACGTGACCGCTCTGTTCTTCAAGGGCGGAGCTCTGGGCTTTCGTGGACGCTACTATGCCCTGCGCGGTGCCTACCTGGACGCCGTCAACGACGGTCGCGAGGGCCTGGACATTCTGCAGGAATGCCAGAAGATCGCCCCCGGCAATCACGACATCATGTTGGGAACGGGGCTGTATAACTACTTCGCCGAAGTGATGCCGGAACAGTATCCCCTACTCAAGCCAGCCATGTTGTTCCTTCCTCGGGGCGACCGCAAGCTGGGTCTGCTACAACTCAAGGCCGCTGCCAATAAGGCACGATACGCCGAGGTCGAGGCCAAGTCGGTGCTGGTGTCGGCTTACTATACCTTCGAAAAGGATGCCCGCGCCGCCATGCCGTATGCTCGCGAACTGTTCGAGCGATTCCCGCGGAATCCGTCGTTCCAGCGCGCGTATGGACGCTGTCTGGTTCGGCTGGGTCCACTGGACACCATGGAGATCGTCTGGCGCGACGTGCTGGTAAAGTACATGGACAAGGCCACGGGCTATGATGAGTATGCGGCTCGAGAAGCGTTGTACTACATCGCCGTTGCTCGCATGCTGGACCGCGACTACGACCTGGCACTCAAGTACTTCTATAAGTGCGACGAGGCCAGCAGACTTCTCGACGAAGAGCCATCGGGCTTCATGGTCAAACTGAATCTGAAGGTCGGTCAGATCTACGACCTGCAGGGTAAGCGAGACTTGGCGATCAAGCAGTACAAGAAGGTGGCCGGCTGGAAGGACTACGACGGCACCCAGGCGCAGGCCGAAGGGTTCCTGCAAGCCCCTTACCGCTGATCGAGGAGTTCGTCGACCAACGTCCAGAAGCGTTGGGCCGCACCGCGTAGGTGCTCCAGGGCTTCGGCATCGGGCCAGCCCCACCAAGGTTCCTGAGCTACGCCCACCAGACCGTTCGTGGTGACCTTGGCGCCGAGGAATCGAGCTTCCAGGCTCAGGCGGCTTCCCCACTCCGGTGAAGTGGGCGTATACACAAAGTGGCGGGTATGGGAGAGGATCTCCAGCACCTCGTCCGGCGTCTTCCCTTTGATCACGGTCACGTCCTTCGCCATCCGTTGCGCCCGCCGCAGCGCTTGCGGATAGCCTTTGTTCCGATGTCCGGAATAGGCCACAGCCGCTTCGATGGTGCGGTCCGGTGCAGACTCCGCAACCGCGGCAACGCGTTCAAAGAAGGCGCGGTTCATCACCGATGAACCCAGAACGCGATAGGGTCCTTCGTGATAGAACGGATTGCGGCGATAGTACTTCCGCTGCATCTGCGTAAGGTAAATGGTGCCGACGGCGGCAGGATACAAGGCCAGCGTGTCGGGGCGCCGACACAAGCAGGCACGCAGGACGCGATGGGATGGATGAATGCCGTGACTGAAGTTGCCTCGCATCCGGCAGATCCGCAGATCGTGCTCGAACAGGATCATGCGCCGGTGTTGGGTCAGCGCCTGCAGCTGTTCCCGGGAAGCTTCACCAGAATTGCCTACGATCACCACGTCCGCGTCGCGGATCGCCTCTACCGGAGTATCCACGAACCGCCGCACCTGCACCGGTCCGGGGGCGGCTTCGAGCAGCGCAGCGTCCGTTTGCTCGGCACCGCCGGGATACGGACTGCTGGGGTCGCGATGATCAACGATCAACTTGTCGGCGATGAAGAGCACAGAGGTTCGCCTATCGAACAACGGTCAACGGAATGGTGCGGAGGGTCGACTTGCCAGACAACAGCAAGGTGTAGGGTCCGGCTGCAAGTGCTGTCAGATCCACCACAAGCTGGTCACGATCGATCGACAGCGAAGCGTACACACGTCCGGCGGCATCCACGATCCGGCACTGGTCGTACCCCGATTGGTGGGCACCGGCGAGCACTGCCCGATCGATCGCTGGAGATGGCTGCAGCCAAACCTTGATGCCGGCTTCTTCCGAGACGCTCACCGGGCCGACCACAAATCTCCAGGCCGGAGACCATGGACCGGGAACATCGTTACTGGCAAGACAGCGAACACGCCAATGGTAGGCACCCTCGGGCAAGGTAACCTGATACGCCGACTCGATCACCATAGCCTCGGCAACTAGCTCTTCAAAGGACTCGGAGGGGGCGATCTGGATCTGCGACTTCCCTGTTGTAGGTGTCCACTCCAACGGCGAACCACTGTCAAGTGTGCTGTTGTCCAGTGGCGAGAGCAGCATCGGTGCCGGTGGAACCATCGTGAACGTTCGCACGGAGGTCCATGCTGATTGTGCCTGTACTTGCCCATCCTGCTTCCGTATGCTGCCGCCCGTGATCGTTGCGGCACGCCAGAAATAGGTGCGGCCCAATTCGAGCTCGGCTACGTCGACCTGGGCGCCTTCTACGGTCTCATCTGCCACGATGGATGTAAAGTCTTCATCTCTTCCAACCTGGAAGCGTACCATCGATGGCGGGCTGGATGCTTCGACCTGCAGTGACACCGCCGAGCCTGGAATCTGAGCTCCATCCAACGGCGCGAGTGCGATCGGCGGAACCGGGTCGGTACTACCGCCAGGATCCTGCGTCGAGAACTGCACGTGCGGATATCGAAATGTCTGCACAGTGTTTGCTGGAGGGCCGGTAATGATCGTGATCCTCGCGGTATCGATAGCAAGGAGTGGTTTGGGGTTGCCGGCCTGGTGCCACGTCCAGGCTTTGATCGCTGTCGTAATGCCCGTCCCGATGGTCACCGGACCAGCAACGATCTGCGAGGAGTCGAGCACGGTCTGCTCATAGGCGATCCGGATCACGTTCTGAAACGTTCCTTGTGGCAGGATCAATGTACCGTAGCCATCATAGGTGGCACGGATCACGGCATTGCGATTCACGACGGTGCCGTTCACACTGAACGTGTGTTTGGCATCGTCGGTCATCTCCTGTTGATATGCCCACGGTACCAGAGCCATATCCAGTGGGTTTTCCCACTGACCGCTTTCAAAGGCTTCTGACCGTTCACCAAGGCGCGTCCATCGACCGCCTGCAAGCTGATAATAGCTCCAGGCCGTATCGCTTTGCTCGGCGAGCGTGGCCGACGGGAAGGCTGCTGCGTAGGGGGAGTTCGCCGGTTCCGTGTATGTGATCGTTGTGGTCTCGCCGGTTGCGGTCAGCTGCGAAAAATCCCATGTGACGCCACTGCCAGACGGGCCAACAGTCACATCCGTTGTATCGGCAGCGGTCCAGTCGAGTGTGAGACCTGCTTGCGGGAGGTTGGACTCGGTGAAGCTTGGCTGAGCGCTCACAGCGGCAATTGCCAGCATCCATGTTGCGGCAGTTATGAGTACGGTACGCATGTCTACAGGATCTCGTGAAGTGAACAATGTTCGATCGACGTAAAGTGGTTGCCACGTTCGGCGAAACCATGAAAATATCACTCCAGCCGGATTAGACACGACCAACGGATGCTACAAGCCCCCTACCCTATCTTTGCCGGTATGAAGGACCACCTTGATGCATGGACGTCCAAGGCACAAGCCGAACTCAAGGACGTGCCGTTGGAACGCCTGGAGCGAGAATCTGCCGAAGGCATCCGGATCAAACCGCTCTACACGGCGGCGGATCTGCCGTCAACCGACAACGCGATCGGCCTGCCGGGCTTTGCACCGTTCGTTCGTGGACCGTATGCCACGATGTATACCAACCGGGCGTGGACGATCCGGCAGTATGCCGGCTTCTCCACGGCCGAAGCATCGAATGCCTTCTATCGCAAAGCCCTGGCGGCTGGGCAGCGCGGATTATCCGTTGCCTTCGACCTGGCCACGCACCGCGGCTACGACTCCGATCATCCTCGCGTGGTGGGTGATGTGGGCAAGGCCGGAGTAGCGATCGATAGTGTGGAAGACATGAAGATCCTCTTCGACGGCATTCCGCTGGAGAAGATGAGCGTGTCCATGACGATGAATGGTGCCGTGATCCCGATCATGGCCATGTTCATCGTGGCCGGCGAAGAACAGGGACTGACCACGGAACAGTTGAGCGGGACCATTCAGAACGACATTCTGAAGGAGTTCATGGTCCGCAACACCTACATCTATCCGCCGGAACCCTCCATGCGGATTGTGGCGGACATCATCGCCTACACCTCGAAGCGCATGCCGCGCTTCAACTCCATCTCCATCTCCGGCTATCACATGCACGAGGCCGGTGCCACGGCAGTGCAAGAGCTGGCCTATACGATCGCCGATGGACTCGAATACGTGCGCACGGCGCGAGCGGCCGGGATGGACGTGGATGCGTTCGCACCGCGCCTGAGCTTTTTCTTTGCCATCGGCATGAACTTCTTCATGGAAGTGGCCAAGCTGCGGGCTGCGCGACGTCTGTGGGCCGAGCATATGGCGGCATTCGAGCCCAAGAAGGAACAGTCGTTGATGTTGCGCACGCATTGTCAGACGTCCGGCTGGTCCCTCTCCGCCCAGGATCCCTACAACAACATCGTCCGCACCACCATCGAAGCCATGGCGGCAACGCTGGGGGGAACGCAGTCGCTGCACACCAACTCGTTCGACGAAGCACTGGGCCTGCCGACCGAGACCAGCGCTCGCGTGGCTCGCAATACCCAACTGATCCTGGCCGAAGAAAGCCACATCACCGAGGTCGTGGATCCGTTAGGGGGCTCGTACTATGTGGAAGCCCTCACGGACCAGCTCGTACACCATGCCAATGCCCTGATCCGCGAAGTGGAACAACATGGCGGGATGATCAAAGCCATTCAGGCCGGTATCCCGAAGATGCGCATCGAGCGATCGGCCACCGAGCGACAGGCTCGCATCGACCGGGGCGAAGAGACCATCGTCGGCGTCAATCGCTACCAGCTCGAACAGGAGCCGGAGATCGAGGTCTTGAACATCGACAACACGGCCGTCCGGCAGTCGCAAATGGAGCGGCTGGCCGCCACACGAGCCGGTCGCGACGCAGCTGCGGTCGAGCAGCACCTGCAGCGCTTGCGTAAGGCAGCCTCCTCCGGAAGCGGTAACCTGTTGGAGATCGCCGTAGACTGTGCCCGAGCCCGCGCAACCGTTGGCGAGATCTCCGAAGCCATGGCCGATGTGTTCACCCGTTATGAGGCAACCACCGTGTCGATCGAAGGAGTGTACGGACAACAGTATGCCGGTGATCCGGAGTTCGAGCGTCTGCACCAGCGTACCCAGGCCTTTGAGCAGCGGTTCGGTCGTCGGCCGCGCATCCTGGTGGCCAAGCTGGGTCAGGACGGACATGACCGCGGCGCGAAGGTGATCGCTACGTCGTTCGCAGACATTGGCTTCGATGTGGACATCGGTCCCCTCTTCGCCACACCGGAAGAAGTGGCCAGACTGGCCGCCGACAACGACGTTCACGTGGTGGGGATCTCGAGTCAGGCGGCCGGACACCTCACCCTCGTCCCC